>JAQCFG010000020.1 GCA_027618255.1 Cyanobacteriota bacterium | reverse complement strand
CAGCTGTTGCAAAAGCAAGAAAAACTAACTATGCATTGAGATCAGAAGATGTACTTAAGAATGATATGTTCTCTGGCATATCAATAGTTCAAGATGACGCTGACCCATCATCTGTAAAAAGATTAGATTCAAGTGCAGATATTTTAGAAAAAGCAGAGACTACTAAAAACATAGGAGAAGCACTTGGAACTAAAACTAAACCTCCACAATATAAACCTCTTGGCAATTCAGCCCAAACCAATCAACAAATTGCTCAAGCAAGTTGACCAATGGGTGACTTGCAAGCTTAACAACTACCTATTCGCCCTATAAAAATAACTAAACCAAGCTAGAGTTCCAATAATTATATTAGGAGCCCAAGCTGCCAGCATCGGATTTAATCTACCAGAATCACCAAAAGAATCAAAAATAGTATGTGACATATAAAACACAAAGACCACTAAACCAAGCGCGATATAACCCCAATTAACCACCTTACGCCTGCCTGAGATGCCCATACAAGCACCAATTAAAGCAAGAAAGATACAAGAGATCGGATAAGCAAACTTGGCATGAAATTTAGTCTTGTAATCATTGAGCCTATCAGTAAATATTCTATCTCCTTGATGCAGATTGATCATTTGCCAAAGCCCATAGAAATTAAGATTGTCGGTCTTGGTCATTTTTTTGAGCACTTCATTTGGATTTAAACTACTAGGTATTAGAGTCGTTTCAAAATTGGAAACCAAGTGCATAGAATTAGTATCCATACCATCTTTGTCGGTAGACTCGGATTGAATATAACTACTACTACCATCCATAAGAATCCAACCGCCTTTGAGAGGGTCCCACTTACCTTTCTTTGCAGTATGTATCAACGATAGATGTTTTTTAGAAAAATCCAAAATCACCACATCATGCAAAAGTCCTTCTTTGAATTTACGCACATAAAATATTCGCTCGATTGTTCCTTCCGAGTCTTTTTCAAAATAACTAAAGCCATTAACGATTTGGGTTGAAATCGGATCTTTATATAAAGCCAAAGTATAAATCTTCTGCGCAAAGGGGGAGGTGATTGGCACGATAAATTCAGACAACAAAAAAGTAACCACCACACAAATCAAACCTGAATAAAGCACCGGTCGCATCAAGCGCGTAAAACTCGCTCCAGCAGCACGAATAGCAATCACTTCAGATTGTCCAGAGAGCTTTTGAAAGGCAAGAAATGTAGCAAGTAAGATGCCAATTGGAATTGTAGTTGAAAGTATTTGTGGAATTTCTAAACCCAATACAACTATTCCGGTACTAAAGCTCGCACCTGATTTTGCTAGTAGTTTAAAAACCTCTTTAAATTTATCAATCCCAAGCCAAACACCCGTGATTATTCCTGCACCACTCATAAATGGCAACCAAAGCTCAGTCAGTATATATTTATCAAGTTTTTTTAGCATTGAGCTAGTGAAGCCGTCTCAGTACTCAGTGCAAGTTTGAGAGCTGAAATTGCAGCAAGCATTTCAAGCTCAGACTCTAATTTATTAACGTATTTGCCAACACCAATACCATGAGCACCAGAGGCAATCGCAAGCTTGGCAGTGTCAGGGCTGATACCTGAAGCTGTAAGAATAAATGTATTGGTAACTATCTTCGAAATCTCAAGAGTGTTAGCAAGACTTAGCCTAGCTTTTTCAATCTGTCCTAATGCACCAACTGACGAGGTTTCAACCAAAGAAGCCCCTTCAGTTTGAATCATATCCACTCCAAGCTCTTCAAGCTGGCAAGCTAATTCAACTTGCTCTCTGACAGTTAAGTGTCCAGGAACTGTAATTGAAATCAATGCTGTAGTTTTGGCATCCATTATTTCCTTTGCCCATGCAAGTACTTCGTTTGCTGTTGGGAAAATACCTTCATCATGAAGCGCTTCAAAGTTGCCAAGCTCAAGCATATCTGCGCCAAGTTCTTGGGCTCTAATCAACTCTACGGGGCTAATACTACTCACCATAATGGCAGTATCACCAGCTGAAGCAACTGCTTCAATAACAATATCTTCTCTAGCTGAAATATCCACACAACTAGCTTTCATTTGAGAAGCTGCTTTGACAATCTGCAAAACTCGCTCTTTATCAAAATTGTTTATACCGGCTATAACTTTTAGGCAAGTTCTGGCTGCTAAATCTCTAAGTACTCTTGATCTTTTGTTCATAGAGACTATTGTAACCCATAGCCACCCATACCTTGACTACTTTTTAGATAATAACAATGCCGGCTCGTTCACTTATTTTGAAAGCTACTAAGGGTCAAGGTACGGGTGGCTAGGTTAAATCCAAAAATTCTTGCTTAAATACTTTAAATGAAGAATTATTAGCAACAAGCACGGCAGAACAAGGCATGATTTCTTCAATAATTTCAAGACCGTTTTCTTTGAGAGTTGCTCCGGTAGCAACCAAATCAACTATCACATCACTTAGTTCAGTAAGTGGACCAAGCTCGACAGATCCATATAAATTAATCACTTCAACCTCAAGACCCTTTTGCGCAAAAAACGCATTAGTCAGGTTAGGGAAGGTAGTTGCGACTCTGGCATAAGTAGGCAAATCAGCAACAGATTTATACAATCCATTCTTAGCGCAGACACAAAGCCGACAATGACCATAATCCAAATCCTTTAATTTAACCAAACTAGCATTGGAATCAATGACAGTATCAAGTCCGACAACACCAAGGTCAGCAGCTCCATGCTCAACATAGGTTGGCACGTCATGCCCGCGCACTAACAGAAGCTCTACCTTGTCAAAACCCAAACCAGGACCAGCATCCACAACTAACTTACGTTTATTGGTAATCTCGACATTTAAACCTTTAGCCTTGAAAAAATCAAGCGCACCTTCCAAGAGAGTGCCTTTGGATAAAGCTATTTTAAGAACTTTATTAGTTGCAATATCACTCTTGTCTTGATCAGGCAACAAACCTTGATCCGCCATAACTGACATCAAGCGAGGTAAATAAAATGCAAAACCGATAGCTGGTAAATCCTTACCAAACTCTTTCAACAAGTTGTCATAGCGACCACCTCGCGCAAGTAATTTACCCTGACCCTCTACATGCAAATTAAAATGCAAACCAGTATATAAGTTCAAATCTGGACATTGAAGTGGATCAAAAACAATCGCTTCATCAGACTCAACCAATTTTCTAATCTTGCTCAAATCCAGTCCCAGACAAGACTCCAAGGCAGCCACATCAGCAGTCAAAAGCGCAAGCAAAGGATGATCAGCAAAAATATGTTTTTTGAAGCTAATTAAATCACCAGTTAGAACCATGTCATAAAGACGAGCACCAAGACCTGGATACTTAACGATAATCGCGCGCCAAATTCCAGCGTCAGTAATACTCAATCGATAATTCTTAATCGATAATTGTTTAACGGAATCCAATATTAATTTAACCGTCTCGATATCAGATTCAGCATCACCAATATGTTCTATACCAACCTGGCGAATTTCACGCGAGTCATCAGTTGCAACTCCTTTGTATCTAAAAATACTAGAATCATAAAATAGTTTAAGAGGAAACTCAAGCTCTGAAGCTCGCGTGGCAACCAAGCGCGCAATCGGTTGAGTCATTTCCGTTCTTAAGGCAAGCACCCTACCATCTTTATCAACAAGCTTGAAAACCTCATTACTAAACTTGCTATTAGTCTTAGAAATCACTTGCAAATCGACTAAACTGGGAATCGAAATTTCTTCGAAGCCCTGTTTGGTGTATAAGTCAACCAAAGTCGAGCTAACAAAATCTTGCTTACGCAATTCAGAAGGTAGCCAAGTTTTGATGCCTTTAAGATTCATTAGTTTTGCTGTAACAGTTTATCAAGATTGATCAAAGTATTGCCCTTCAGTCCCATAATTACTGGTACTTTCTTCTCAGAGTGTTCAATCATATCTAGGTACTCAAGCTCTGCAACACTAGGATTGCCATGGATAGCATTTCCTTTGATTTCAACTTGTTGTGCAATAGCTTCACCACGAATAATCTCGATTTGTTTTTCTTTAACAGCGATTTCTTTTTGAATTTGTGCAAGCTGTGCTTTTTGTAATGCTATTTGCTTACGTTCAATTGCATCTATATATTCTTGAGAGAATTCTATTTTGCGCAGAAATACATCTTTAAGTTCAAAACCAGATTGCTTGAAAGACCCAGAAAGATATTCTAGAAGTTCAGTCGTTACTATTTTTCTTGTCTCTTCGGTATAAAGTGCATCAGCAACATGACCGGCAATAATTTCTTGCATTACTTTACCAATCTTGGATTTAAGTACCGGTTGATAATCTGTTCTTAGAGTTTGGTAAACCTGCGGTGCTTGTGACTTGATCATTTGAGTGACAATTGATGTTTCAATTCCAACAATTTGACCATCTTTAGTTTTTGCGACGATCGGCTCACCCAAGCGCGTCTCATCTTCAGCACTGTTTGAAAAAGAATAAGTAATTATTCTGGTATCAAAAATAATCAATGTTTGTACAAAAGGAATCAAAAAATGTATACCTTCAGCAAGTGCATTTTCTTGCACACCACCCTTGAGGTTAAATATCACCCCTGTTCTACCTTCCGGTATCACCTTGACAGACTGGGACAGCACCGCCAGAACTAAAAATACTACAATAATCGGAGCTTTGTTTTTCATTGAATTTCCTTTTTATAATTGATCATCAAAAATTAAATTTGTACGGCTACCAAAAATCTGTGCCTTGCGAAACTTAATATATTCTGGATTTCTGGTAAGCGCATTCACCTTGAGGCGAATTGCCTCTGCCTCACCTTGTGCCTGGGTAATAACTGCGTCACGCTTGTTTCTTTCTTCTACAATAATGTTGTCTTTAGTATCAAGTTCAATTCTTGCTCTTTGTTTACCTTCAATTGCACTTTGATAAGCATCAGAGAAAGTAACCTCGTCCAACAAAAATTCTGTTATCACAATTCTATAGGTCTTAAGCTTGTCAGACAAAGTCACTGAAATCTTGTCAGCGATTGCTCTACGATCTTCACTATAAATTGCAGAAACTGTATAACCAGAAACCACTTCACGCACAATACTTCTTACTATCGGTGTAATAATTTTGTCTACATACGAAGTAAAACTATCGCTACCAAGATTCTGATGTAACCACCATAGTTCTTTAAAATCTGGTCTGGCACGAATAGTCACGTCGGCTTTAATATTCTGTCCATCGGCAGTAAGAGTCTGAATGGAATTACCCATAATACGAGCTCCACGCTTAGATCTTTCTGATTTATCGGAGAAAATATAACTAATTTCTCTTACATCATATGTCGTTGCTTGTTGTATCAATGGAATAATAATCTGGACACCTTCTTCCAAAACTCTTTTTTCCATTCCAGTTATACGGTTAAAGATGACCGATCTTTGGCCAGCACCCACCAAAATAACGAAATTCGGCACGATAAATATCGTGAAAATAATGATGAAAATAGTCCATTTGTGCTTACCCAAAAAATCATCCGGGTCAAAAGATCCGCCATTCTTAAAATTGCGAGCATTGAAAAAATCAGGTATATCAGGTATATCAGGTTTATCAGGTTTATCCATATAAAAGATAGTAACACGACTAGCTCACTGTGTTTATATTTGTTTAAATGTCTAGAGACTAGTCAAGAGTCCAAAGCTGGTATAATTCATACTATTATGTCAAAAGTCAAAGTAGGTATTAACGGTTTTGGAAGAATAGGAAGAAATGTATTCCGTACTCTCAACCAAAATTTTGCAAATAGCATTGAAGTTGTTGCGATCAACGACCCGGTGTCTGACCCAAAAATCTCGGCGCACCTTATCAAATACGACAGTATTCTTGGTAGATACAAAGGTACAGTATCCTCAACTGATAATGACATCACAATTGATGGCAAAACAACTAAGTTCTTAAAAGAACGCAATCCTGCTGATATTGGCTGGGACAAACTTGGTGTTGACGTTGTACTAGAATGCTCTGGAGTATTCACTGATGGAACAAAGGCTCAAGCTCATATAGATGCTGGTGCCAAGAAAGTATTAATTTCTGCACCTGCTACAAACGAAGACATTACTATCGTAATGGGAGTAAATGATGATCAGTACAATCCTGCAATTCACAACATTATTTCAAATGCAAGTTGCACAACAAACTGTTTAGCTCCAGTAACAAAAGTATTAGATGACAAGTTTGGTATTGAATCAGGCTTAATGACTACCATTCATGCTTACACCTCTGATCAAAGACTTTTGGATAACGCTCACTCCGATCCGCGTAGATCAAGAGCTGCAGCTCAATCAATGATACCTACTACTACTGGTGCTGCTAAAGCAATCAGTTTAGTACTGCCTCATCTTGCAGGCAAACTTAATGGTTTTGCAATCAGAGTTCCTACGCCAAACGTATCTGTAACTGATGTTGTTTTTACTTTCAAGAATGATGTAACTAAAGAAACGATTAACGCTGCATTGAAAGAAGCAGCTGAAGGTGAACTCAAAGGTATTCTTGATTACACAGAAGAGCCATTGGTATCAATTGACTTTACTTCTGATCCACACTCATCAATTATTGACGCTGCAATGACTACAGTTGTTGGCACCAAACAAGCTAAAATACTTAGTTGGTACGATAATGAGTATGGTTATTCTAACCGTCTTTGTGAGTTAGCTATCAAAGTAGGCAACCTCTTACCAGTAGCAGCTTAATTTTATCCTCAAAGTGTTTATATGCAAGGCTTGCGAGAGCTCATAGGGACGTTTTCACTACATTCGGAATATACAAAAGAGGGTTAAGGGAAGATCAAAAACTGAGGGTTGAGACTTTGCATTTTTCAGTGCATACTTAAAGAAACAGAGTCCATATTGGGACTTTGGCAACAGGTTTAATAACTCAAAAACTTAATAGTATCAACTGTCTTAGAGATGGTCTGACCATCGACATCAAGCTCGAGTACTATATCTATCATATTCAACAACTCTTGTTTTTCAAGAGTTAAATTAACAGCAATAATTTCATCTGTTAAGAACTTCGCTTCTTGTCCATTGATGCGTGGCTTACGAATTGACTTATTTAAAGTAAAACCATAGGTCTCGATATTGCCGATAGTAACAAACATATTCTCAGAAAAGATACGCTTACTTGGTCCCAATAATTCTGCCTTACTAATACCCATAAAAGGCAAGGAGATCGTATTCTTTAGTAGCTCTATCTCTGAACTGATATTTGAACTATCAACCATCTCTGCAAAATCTGGAATCAAACTAACAGACTTAATACGCGCCTTGGCTTCACCACTATAATTAATTCGAGTCAGTGAACCATGGAATAATAATTCATCTTGACTTGGTTTTTTAGCAAAGAAAACTCTAATCACAGAATTGTTTTGATCAACGGTTTTAAATAAAATAGTATCTTCTCCTTCAATAATATTGTCTGGGCAAAGCTCAGCACCGTTGCCGGTTTCCTTCAAAGCAAAACTACTGTGCATCGAAAACTCTTCATCAATCACGAATGTATTTTTAGGTTCAAATTCAAGTTCTATTTCTACGGCGGCTATTTTTTTCAATTCCTCTCCATGAAGCTTAAGACGAAATTCTTCTGCCTGTAGTGGTAAAACAAAGAAGGCAAGGGCAAATAAAAACAATAGACTTGCTACGTAAGTCCCCTTTATCATTACTAACGGAACGGGTGCTTTGCAGCGTTCCGTCGTTTTTTGTGTCGATATCAGTAGCAAAACATATTTTTGCAGGATGCCTAATAGGCTTCGTAAGTAGTTACTATTTTTATTAATTAACAGAATGGCTAATGTTTTATTTAACACAAAGAACCTCATTTAATAATTTGGCAGCCCTAGAGTTCAGTTCATGACCACCTTTGTGACTCGTAACATGCATTGCAACCTTGACTGGATTAATTCCAGACAACCTCAAGTCACCAATTAAATCAAGTGCCTTGTGCCGTGCAGGTTCATTAACTTGGTGTAAGTCATGAGTAAAATCATCCGTTGTTAAACCAATCACCCAACCACTAAGTCCAAGCATTTTATTTTCTTCTTCATTACTAAAAGTACGTGCAGTAGCAATAGCATCAATTGATTCATCAATAGTCCAAGTATATTCTTGCTTACCAATTTTGGGGTGATTCCAATCTAAACAATAAGTCAAATTGAAATCTTGACTAGGCTTCAAGACAATATACCTAGAATCATCATTCTCATCAACAATACAATATTCTTGCTGTAGATAATATTGAATACTGCGATCACCTTGCACTAAACCAGCCTGCTCAAAAAAATCAATCCACAGCTTAGCTGAACCATCACCAAAAGGTAACTCAGATTCACTAATACTAAGATCAAAATTATCGAGTCCATAGATTGAGGCAGCAGCCAAAAAGTGTTCGGTTAAGCAAAGACATTCACCATCCTTGGAGAGTACTGTATTACGTTGAGTGCTATGTAAATTATCAATATGAGCCTCAATTAATACATTATTGAGCAAAAATCTTAATCCCTTGTCATCATTAGCTAAAATCACAGCCTTAATTAATTCTCGACTAATAATGCCTTTAGACTCTAATTCATTGTCTTTAATGAAATATTGGGTGTTATTCACCATATAGACTTATTATAGCTCGAAATCTAGATTAAATATCCTTAATTTTCAGCTTATCTATCTATACACTTTGCTATAATTGGTATTGGCGTATTGACTCTTAATTCATTCGCTAAATAACTATGTTTGGAACGCTGAAAAATGCTGCACTAAATTTCTTGGGACGTGTGCCCTTTATAAAGAAATTCGTACCAGAAAAATATAAGAAAGAGAAAAAAGACAATCGTCCTGAATTACAGAATTTTCATAGGCAAGAATCAAGACTTGACTTAGCAAGAAAACTGAGAATAGAAAATACTAGACTCAATGACTCTAATAGCGGCCAAAATTCACAGTTCTCTACAGATCTAAGAAAACACGAAGTTACAGCCACTCAAATGGCTGGCAAAGACAATATCAAAGAAGAAATCAAAAACTCAGAAGAAACTATTATTAGCAACCTATATGACTTGACTCTCGCAATTAATGAACGTATTACTAGAGAAAATCCAAATGCCCCCTTACTTATCGACACGGATCAAATAAAGAAAGAAGCTAGTATTTCAGTAAACACAATTATTGAATCTATGCAAAGAAGGCTTCAATTAATTGAATATAAATATCAAAACATTGATCATCCAAATCCAGAACCTCCTATAGATGAGTATCTAGACTTACTTCATGAATATATAAGCAACTCTACAAAATTTATACTTGAGGTTAATAACCGTGTTCTCAAAAACACGATTAGCGTAGATACAAATGTAACTGACTATGATATAGCCAAAGCACTTGAAGCGAATAGAGAAATAAGCAAAGCACTTTGCAGCAAAATCTTAGATGCTTTAAAAGATAGCAAATTAAAAAACTACATAATAGGTCATGAAATTAAAACAAACTCAGGATCAATCCAGCTCCCGGACTATCTTCGATTAGAACTGGCCGAAAGCATTAAAGCATTATATCTAGGGTCGCAATTCGGAATACACTCAGAGACGATTATAAATTTGTTCAAAGATAAAGTACAAAATATCGATACGAATAATCCGGCGACATACTCCAATTCCTGTAAAACAATAAGTCAACTTCAAAAAGCCATCCATGGTAGCATCCTGCAAAATCCAACTAATAATGATCTTGAGGATACTAAAATAGGAGAAGTAGATTCGGATGTATTTAAACAGGCACTAAAACTACTAGTCGACAATATCACGAAGGGACTAGACATAAAACACAATGACCAGCCTGATAACTCGACAAATCTTGAACTCAAGCAAATAGAGATTTACAAACTAGAGTTAGCAAGACTATTAACCAACTCTTCTGACACAGAGCTATTAACTCAACAATCCCTACAATCACTTACTTCAGACAATAGCTGGGACGAGCTAGGACTTAATACTGAAGAACAAAACCAAGAGATATTAAATCGTTATGCTGCACTTCATAGTACTGATGATCTGCTAGGAACTACAAGCAATGAAACTATACTCGGTAAAACTTACCCAGGACATAAACTTATTAACACTTTAAGAATAGATGGAATTGAAGCCGGTCATCTAAAAGAACACTTTGAAAGGTTGATTTATGAAACTTCATTAGTTGCATTGATCGATCGATTAACAACACATAGAAGTCTTAAATCAGAGGACAGTCATTTCGCACTTCATCCAAATTTTGAAAAGATAGATTGGTTAAAATCATTCTACATAGAAAAATACAATGACTACAAAACCTGGCTTGAACCCAAAGAAATTACTACTCTTAATATTAGACGCTTAGGCAAAGAACTTGCTCATCTTGGTAAAGAACTCCATAATATTTCAGGATCAAACTATCCACTCTTTGAGCTTGCTGACATGTGTTCAGCTGAACGCTATAACATCACAGATGCTGCCAATGCCATGTTGAAGCGAGTAGCTAAAATGACAGACATTGGAAGATTGTCTCTACATCTAGAACTCGCTAACGAACTCTTTGCTAACCTGCAACCAAATCAAGAACATGGTTTAGATGAACAAGAAGTAAAACAAATAAAAGATCTTGTTGAATTTCTCAAAAACGAATCAATATTGAGAGATGACAATGGTAAACAAATCATAGCTCCACTAAAAGACAAAGACGGTAGAAATAGTTTGGGAATGGCAAAATCCGAACACATGAAAAAACTTATTGGTAGTCGAGGTTTCTTATTACTCAATACTCCAATAATAGTGAAATTTCTAAAGAATAGCTTAGACAGTGAGAGTAAAAAGCCACAAACTGGTGATGGACAAAGTATTGAACATCGTAATAGTATTCTTGCCAGTCTTTTGTTCTATATACTTGTCAAATATCTTCCAGCAAAAAGTAATGATATAGATTCACTTAAAGCAAGAGCTCTTATATTTAAAACATTAATGAGTATACAAGCCAAAGGACAAAGATATCTTCCTATCTTGTATAATAGAATGCAACAACAAGGCTTAGGTATGCAGGAAGGTCTTAATGCGCCTCATATGGATGGTAAGCCAGGTATCTATCTTGGTTTAAGCCAAGATATTGAAACTAAATTACTTCAATATCCAGAACAACTAAACGCATACAACAAAGCACTTATCGCAGATAATAAAGTCCTTGCAAACCAACTTAGACCGCAAATCCAACTCAAAGATCTACTCGAAATTTATCAAGATCTAGATCAATTCTCTAAAAAATTACCAAAAACAATTGGAAAAATTGAAGGAAAACTAAGTAGTGTCAAAAACCATAAACAACCGTTACTGAGAGGCATTAAAGAAATAATAAAAGCAACTATTGAATCAGATACATTAACAGTAGTCAATTTTGTTAAAAACCAAGACAATAAAGAATTGACTTCGTTTACCCATGAATTACTACTTGATAAAGCAGCCAAACTAGCTAGTCGTTTAGTGGAGCATAATCTTGATAAAGAGGGCAACCTCTTAATTCTAGATTCACATCAAAACACAATGAACTCATTAATTTCTTTATTGATTTACACAAAGCAAGCAGCTCGCTTGATTGATAATTTCGGAATAAGTAAAATACGAATACAGAGCAACGGTCATGGACCAGAGCACAACAATAACGTCAAAATCATAAGTGACTTAATTAAACGTCGTGTCGTGTTGATTACAAATGCTAAAAATAAAGAAGTCGAAGAATTCCCAGCACAAGCCAAAACTAAAATGGTCTTAGTTGAACTTCTTAAAGAACCAGAATTCAAATTCCGACCTGTAATCTCCAACATTTTCAGCTGGCACGATATTAGTAATATCAAAGAAAAAATCCAAAAAGCAAAAGAAGCTGAATATACCTTGGTAATTTAACCTAAGATAATATAGACATCCTACAAAACGGGGTTTTGCAGGATGTCTATTGTTAAAAATCTATCTAAGTTCGATAGAATTAATAAAACAAGTGATATTGTTAAATACGCCTTTGTTAATCAAATACAAAGGATTGTGGCTGGGTAGCTCAGTTGGTAAGAGCAGTGGATTCATAACCCACAGGCCGGCAGTTCAAGTCTGCTCCCAGCTACCATTCGTCTTAGCTCCAGTCTTCGCTTCGCTACGACGCGGCAAGTCGCTATAATGATCTGTTTTAGCTCTACTAGTGTTAGCGAAGACATGTTGTAAAAATACTCGTAAAATAAGGACTAGAATCTAAATAGACCATGCAAACCCACATTGAAGCAAAATCCTCCACCGATGCCAATTTTGTTGAAATTCTAGGTTCGGCAGCTATTTATTTATTCAGAGCCTTCAAAGACATTTTTACTGGGCGCATTCAAGTATCAATGCTCGTTTCTAGATTAGTCTTCATTGGTTATGAATCCATATTGATGATCATTGCACTTTGTTCTATAGCCAGCATGATACTCACATACAATACAGCAATTGAATTAACTAGCCAAGGCGGCAGAGAATTAGTTGGTGGGTTAATTGCAGTAGCAGATTTACGAGAGATAGTACCCATTTTTGTAGCCTTCGCTCTAGCAGCAAGATGCGGCACTGCCCTAACAGCAGAGATCTCAACCATGACCGTCACAGAACAAATTGATGTACTCAAAGTGCTCAAAGTAGATCCTGTTTATTTTTTACTTAGTCCAACTCTTCTTGCCGTAATAATCCTTACTCCTCTATTGTTAGCCATCGCAATCATTGTTAGCTTATTTTCAGGAATGCTAATTGCCAAAATGGTTATCAATTTAGAGTTTGCAGAGTTTTTGAATTCTGCCTGGAAATATGTTGGTCTCAAAGAATATTTTTATCCATTAATCAAAACTGAGATTTTCTGTATCTATTCACTACTTATCAATGTCACTATGGGACTCAATTGTAAGGGTGGTGCCAAAGAAGTTGGACTCGCAACAACGAAGGCCACGGCACTTGTAATAGTAGGAATTATCATCTTAGACGGACTATTAACTCCAATTCTTTTTATAGACTAGATCTACTTTAAAACAGTTTCAGATATAGCTTTCTCTTAAAGTGTTCATAACCAAACTAGATCATTTAGACTAGCAATATCAAATTCTATAGTTCTTGTTGTCATATTTCCAATAGGGGACTAGGGTTGAGACCTTATTTTACTAGTGAGATTCAGTCATAAGAATGACTTAGAGATAGGGGTAGTTATTGGAATAAGTTTAGAGGAGAGACTAGATGACTGTCAACAATACACCTGAGAATAATAAATATTTAAAGGAAAAATTGATGAAAGAACTCAAGGCCTATCGAAATATCTCTATCAAGCTTGCTGTCATGGCTTGGGTTCCAACCTTTACCGGATATTTCATATATGTGGTAGCGCTCACCGATCCTCTTCAGCTCAGACTTGATGATGTATTAGTTAAGAGTTTTACATTTGCTCTTGTCTTTGCACTAATCGGTTACTGTATCGGCTCTATCATTGGAGCGCATTTGCAAAAAGTCCGCTTGTACCAACTAGAACATAAACGCTCTGAACGTAAGAGATTTATTGAAGAGCAGGTAGCAATCAGACAACTCAAACTAGAGAACCTCTAACGTGAAAAAAACAAAAACAACCGAAAACCCAATAATCGCCACTTCTCGAAAAGGCACTGGTGAAATGCGTGATCCAGCACAAATTGCAGATCCACGTAACAGAGAAGAATCCATGAGAATCTGGCATCGTTACAGAACTCAAAACAAACCTTTACAAATTAGAGAACAATTAATCAAACGTTATGCATATCTCGTTAACTGGGTAATCGGACGTTTCCCCAATCTTGGAACCGCAGATTTTGACAAAGAAGACTTGTTAGGCTACGGCACAATTGGTTTAATTGAAGCAGTTGATAGATACAATCCTCAACAAAAATGTTCATTTGAAACTTTTGCAATTAATCGAGTCAGAGGTGAAATTCTTGATTTCCTAAGATCAAGAGACTTTCTCAGTAGAACAGGTAGAAGTCGAGTCAAAAGATTTAACGAAGCATATGCCAGACTAGAAGCTCAACTTGGCAGATCTCCGACTGATGTTGAGGTTAAAGATGCTCTCAATATCGAACCTGAAGACCTTAGAGCAATCAAAATTCAAGCATCAGCGTTAGTATTCTCACTTGATGCAACTGAAACTACCAGACCATTTGAAGAGAGCAAAGTTAGTTTGGTTGACAACCTTGCATCCAACACACAAAGCCAGGAAGAATTTACTGAACAATCTATACTAAGAGACAAACTAGCCAAAGCAATTGATTCACTCAATCCACGAGAAAGACTGATCGTTGCACTCTATCACTATCAAAAACTTACATTTAAAGAGATTGGTGAAGTATTAGGCGTATCCGAATCACGCTCTTCACAATTACATTTGAAAATTTTACAAAAATTGAAAGTTGTAATGAAGGATTTTGAGATATAACAAATATTGAGAATGAAGCTCCCCGATGCAGAGCATAGGGGTATCTTCATTAATCGGGTGCCTGCTGAGATTCCAGATTTCTACCAAAAACTTCCAAGCACCCGATGCGATTTTTGTTGTTTTTTAATCACCACTATGGGTCCAAACCAGTCTATCTTCAGATACGCAGCAGAGCTGCGGGGAATTGGACCCAAAGGTGATTAATTATGCTTTTGCAAAATCTGTTAACTCTTTCTTACGAGCTTTCTCTTCTTTAACTTCTTCATTCCATTGCTGTTCTTGAATTCTAAGATCACCAAGAATGGCTCTTGCTTGATAAAGCATGTGTCTAATTGAATCTTGTTCTGGAAATATTAGTTCTAAATCAGCAGCCTCACCAGTTTTATCTTCTGCATAAACCTTAACTCCAGTTTCAAAAGCTGCACCTAATGCGCTACCACCATTAACACTACCGTATAATCCCTGGATGTCCTGTACAATATCTCCCAACGATTTCTGGTTTGTACCTGTCGGCGAACCCAAAATAGCGAATTGTAGCTCCATCTCTAACTGAGAAACGATCTGTTGTTGAACGTCAATTTGACTTCTGATCTTTGCTAACTGTTGTGTTGAATTGATTGCTGCCATGATTTTTACTCCTGTCCGAGGACTCGTTTAACTTATGACTTAGATAAACATATGTAAGTTATAAATAGGTTAAGGCGAAGCATTTATTTAGAAAGATAGATAAGGATGTCGCCTTTAGACCATTGTTGATCGGCGTGAACAAAGAAATAACCGTTTTTGCGCTTGAGAATTAGGGGTATCCAGTCAGTATCAACATTGTCAAGCTGGAAATCCTTCATATAGCCACCTTTATCAGAATCAAGCAAAATATCAACGATTTTGACCTTATCAAATTCAACAGCGTCTTTCCACTCTTGGATATCAACAGGCTTAGCATATGCTAAATTACCACCAATTTGATCAACTAATTGGTGCTGCACTCCTTTCTCAGGAATATCAATCGCTGGATAAACCTCTGCAATCTGATAAATATCTTTGGCCATTTGGCAAACAAGAAAGTTAACTTCTGAGTTTGCACTAGTAGCAATTAGCAGCGTAACCTTTGATAAGTTTGCTTGCTCCAAAATATTAGGATCAAGACAATTACCATAAACTGTATCAAGCCCATCCTCTTCAGAAATCCGGCAATGCTCACTATTACTATCTATCAGGATGACTTCTTTACCAATTTCTTTAAAAGCAGTTCCAAGAGTTCTACCAAGTGCATTGGCACCTATAATCGCAATAGCTCCATCTTCAATCAAAGCATCACAAAAATCAGCAGCCCTGCGTGCACTCAAACCTTGAATAGTCACAGTTAGCATGATTGTCATAAAGACCAAAGCCTCTACTAACATCGCATCATCAAAAGATCTCTTGATTAAAATCAAACTAAATAAAGAAGCGACGGACGCTGAAACAATACCTTTGGGTCCAATCCAAGAAATCAATAATTTATCCTTAAAACTAAGCAAACCATGATTAGAAAGAAATATTGCAATTGGTCTAACAACTAAAGTGACAAGCGCAACGACAATGAGACCTTTGAGACCGACTTCTTTTAAGTGATCAAATTCAAGATTGGCAGAAATCAAAATGAAGAGAATTGAAATAAATAGAATTGACAATTGCCCCTTGAAACGCTTGAGGGTATTGAGTTGTGGGATTTTTTCCTTTTGCACAGCAAAACCAGTTATCACGACAGCAAGAATTCCAGTATTGGGTTCAATTAAATTAGAAAAATAGAAAGTAGCAAACACCCAAGCAAGTACAACCAAGTTCTTGAGATCATCACCAATATAGCGTTTCTTCAAGAGCTTACCTAAAACCCAGCCCATAATAAACCCAAAGGCAAGTCCAACTACAACTTTCCAAATCAAGGTGTAACTAAAATCAAGCCAAGTCTGCTCACTTGACGCCAGTATTACTTCTAAAACACCAACAGCAATAAATGCTCCTAGTGGATTAGACAAAATTCCTTCACTTCGAAGAATTGTTGCAAGTTCACGTTTGACTCTTACTCTTCGAAGAATTGGATTAATCACAGTAAGTCCGGTAATGCTCATGAATGATCCAAAAAGTGCACTCATGTACCAATCCAAACCCATCACAAAATGTGCAGCCATCGCGCTGCCCACAATAGTAATCACCAAACCAATGCTCAGCATATTGCGTACTGATTTATTCACAGTCTTAAATTCATTGAAATCTAAGCTCAAACCACCTTCAAAAAGAATCAGAGCTACAGCAAGTGAAACCAGAACCTCTAATCCTGGACCAAGCACTTTCGGTTCAATTAAACCAAATCCTTCGGGACCAAGCAAAAGTCCTGCAATCATTAAAAAAACAATGCTTGGTAGCCTTACTTTTTCAGCTAAGACTTGCATTAAAATACCCGCAGTAATAGCTAGAGTAATTGTCTGTAATAGGATTTGGGAATCATCCATTAGTTGTGATTATATCGTATAAGCCTAAGCTTGCGAGACCATTTTTAGATAAGCCTCGATAAAATCATCAATCTTGCCATTGAGTACAGCTTCTGTATCACGAACCTCATATTTGGTTCTTGCGTCTTTGACTCTTCCCTCATCTAATACATATGAACGTATTGCATTTCCCCAACTTGCAGAAACAGCTTCACCTTTGAGTGCTGCTAATTTATTTTTTTGTTCTTCTTCTTTTATAGCAAGTAATTTTGATCTCAAAATTTCAAGTGCTCTTTCTTTGTTCTGCGCTTGACTTCTTTGTTGACTACACTTGACAGCAATTCCCGTTGGTAAATGTCTCACTCTAACCGCTGTCTCTAGTTTGTTTACATTTTGTCCACCTGCCCCGCCAGAACGCATTGTCTCAAATTCAAGATCCTTTTCATCAATCTCAATCAACTTAGACATTTCAGGAATCACCGGACTAACTTCAAGTCCGGCAAAACTTGTTTGGCGAGAATCACCAGAGGATTTAAACGGTGACTTGCGCACCAAACGATGTACACCTTTCTCGGCGCTCAAATAACCATATGCATAAGGACCTATGATTTTGAGACTCACAGACTTGATCCCAGCCTCTTCACCATCGGAACGATCTATCAACTCAACGGTATAGCCGCGAATATTTTCTGCCCAACGCATATACATCCGTAAAAGCATCTCTGCCCAATCTTGCGCGTCAGTTCCACCAGCACCAGCAATGATTGCAATAATCGCATCTGACTTATCATAGACACCAGACATCATTCTTTGAAATTCATAAACCTTAAACTCATCGTTGAGTTTATTAAACTCATCAAGAATCATTTCTTGATATTGTTGTTTCTCTTGCTCTTCAGCAGAGCTTTTCAATTCTTCAAGCTCTAATAAATCAAGAAGACGTTTATTCCAAGTACTAAAAGTTTCTAGTTCTTGTTTTTTAAGTGCCAAACTTTGTGACTTAGTTTGAGCATTTTCTGGGTCATCCCAGAAACCAGGCTCCGACATCTCGGTCTCTAAATTGTTAATTTCTTCAAGAGCTTGATCTTGGTCAAAGATACTCCTTAATTGATTTATATCTAGCCTCTAAGCTCTTAAGGTCATAGTTATATTCTTGTATTTCAGACATCAATGAATTATAACAAGAATCATACAAAAAGGTCCCCATAGCAAATGCTAGACTAGCATTAAGGCCACAAGCTTCAAAAAACCAATGCGCATCAATAAATTCATCGCCCAATTAGGACTAGCCTCTCGTCGAGAAGCTGATAGATTAATAGAACTTCGTCTAATCCTTGTTAATAATAAGGTAGTAGAACTCGGTCAACAAATTGAAGTTGGAGATGAGTTAAGTTACAAAGGCAAGACTTACCAATTTAACGAAAAACAAAAGCATAGTTATTATGCATTTAACAAACCCACTAACGTGGTCTGTACCTGTGCTGAAGATGAGCCAAATAATATAATCAGTTATATACAAAAAAGATATCCTGAAACAAAAAAAACTAGACTCTATCCAGTTGGTAGATTGGACAAAAACTCACGTGGACTAATTCTACTTACAAATGATGGCGACTTAAGTCAAACTCTCAGTCATCCAAAGCATGAGCACGAGAAAGAATATCTTGTTACTTGCACAGACAAAATAGATTATGCGTTTATAGAAGCTTTTTGCAAGGGTGTAACAATATATAAAGAAGATGAAGATGAGGCTGGTGAGCGAGTCAAGACCAAGCCTTGTAAAGCCAAATTTGTTAATAGTAGGCAATTCACTTGCATTCTTGAACAAGGCTACAAAAGACAAATACGTAAAATGGTCGCAGAATTAAATAATCAAGTAAAAGATTTACAGAGAATACGAATTGCAGGTCTCAAATTAGCAAATCTCGCAGAATCAGAGCTAATTAAGCTAGAATATTCTGATATATTCGCTGATGATTAAGAAGATACTACAATTGCCAAACAAAACCAAAATAATTGCTGGGGCAGTGATCTTACTGATAGCAAGTCCCTTTATTTTACGAGCAAGTATTCCATTACTCAATGGCATCTTAGGCGCTCCAGATTTATCAATACTTGAGGATTACCAACCAATTGGTAGTATCGAGATCTATGATTATAAAGACAATTTTGTTGGTGTCTTGCAAGGCAAAGAAGACAGACAAGTAGTCAAACTTTCTCAAATCTCTGATCACATGAAACAAGCTGTTTTAGCAGCTGAAGATAGCGATTTCTTTCATCACTCCGGGGTTAGTTTAACTTCCATTCTTAGAGCTACTGCTATCAATCTTAAAGCCGGGAAAATAGTTCAAGGTGGTAGTACCATTTCGCAACAAATGGTCAAGAATTTGTTTATTAAAGAAGATGATCGTTACAAACGTAGCTTCATACGTAAAATAGTTGAACTCTTAATTGCTTTTGAAGTAGAAGATAAATATCCCAAAGAAAAGATCCTTGAAATATATTTAAACCAAGTCTATTTTGGCAATCTTGCTTACGGAATTGAACGTGCTGCTCAAAGGTATTTTTCCAAGCCAGCATCAAAACTCAATATCTCAGAAGCATCTTACCTAGCGGGTTTACTAACAGCACCAAGTTATTTATCAAACCATCTTGAAGATGCTCTCAAAAGACAGGCTTACGTTCTAGACAAAATGTTTAGTAACGGATATATAAGTAAGGATGATTATAAAAATTCTATTGATAGCAAACTAGAATTCAAACCGTCCAAAGGCAATATGTCTTTGTTTCCGCATTACTTCAGCTATGTCGAACAAGAATTATCCAAACGCTACACCCGCAACGAACTAAAATCAGTTGGACTCAAAGTTTATACCGGACTTGATCCTGTCGCGCAAAGATTAGCACAAGCCTCACTCAACCTTGGAGTTACGAATGCAGCAGCTGGGATTAATCAAGGTGCCCTCGTCACAATTGACGTTAAATCAGCAGAAATTCGTGCTCTAGTTGGTGGTGTGGGTAATTTCTGGCAATATCAATTTAATAGAGCAACCAATGTACATACTATAGGTAGTGGTTTTAAACCTTTTACTTATTTAACAGCGTTTATGAATGGCATCATTGACCCGAGTACTGTCATTCAAGACGAAGAGCTTAAAATCCCAGATATCTCCTCTCCAACAGGCTATTGGAGACCACACAACTTTGATGAAGAATTTCATGGACCAATGACAGCAAGAGCTGCCTTGATTTTTTCTCGAAACATTCCATCCGTCAAAGTAGCAATGAAAACTGGTATTAAAAACATTATCAAAACAGCTCAAGCAGCTGGTATCGAAACACCAATGCAACCACATCTTTCTCTTGCACTTGGCGCTCAAGCATTTAGCCCACTAGAGATTGCAACTGCCTACTCTACATTTGCTAGAGGTGGTGTGCGTATGGAGCCAATTTTGATTCGTAGAATCACAGATTCACAGGGTAAAGTACTTGAAGTCAATGAACCTATTCCAATATCAAGCTTGCCTGAGAGACATGTAGCTCAATTAGTTCGAATATTAGAAGATGTAGTTCGCTTTGGCACTGGTGCACTAGCAAGAATTCCAGGAAGAGCAATGGCTGGTAAAACAGGTACTGCTGATGGCAGTAGAGATATTTGGTTTACTGGATTCACTCCAGACTATGTAACTACAGTTTGGTGTGGCAACGAAAACAATAAAGAAGTTCTTTCACGTTATGCAACAGGCGGTAGTACACCTGCTTGGATTTGGAAAGAATACATGACCAAGTATTATGAAGCAAGACCAAAACCATCAAGGACTTTTTCGTTTGCTGCTGATTATAAATTAATTGCAATTGACCCGTTAACTGGTTCACTAGCTAATGAGTTTACCCCAAACCCAGTGTTTAAACGCTTCGTACCAGGCACTGAGCCCAAGGACGCATCCCCACTTCCAGACACTGGCAAGATCAAAGAACGAGGCAAAGACAGGTTACTCTTAATGAAAAATAGACTTTCAGACGAGGATAAACAAATCAAAACCATCAAGAATCTCAAAAATGAAACGGAGAAACGCAAGAACTCATTTCAAGAAGCCAGCAACACTCGCAAACCAAGAATACAACCCAAACCAAAAACATTTACCATAGATGGTAACAAGGAAGCAACAACTAATGGAGAATGAAAATCAAAACCAAAAAATCTTTGGTAAAAATCCAATTATTGAATCTCTAGATTCAGGATTGTCAATCAACAAAATTTGGATCGCGGATACTCCTCATCCTAAACTCAAAGAAATTGAAACAAAAGCTAGAGCAAAAAATATTCCAATAATGAAGATTGGCAAAAAAGATCTTGATCGCATTGCTAATGGTGAAGATCATCGTTCTGCGATTGCTGAAATTGCGCCAGTCAAAATCCTTGAAGAAGATTACCTCTATGAAAATGATCTCAAACGTATTTTAATTCCTCTCAATATTGAAGACCCACATAATTTAGGTGCAATTATGAGAAGTGCTTTAGCCTTTAAAGTAGACGCTGTAGTTATCGGTAAACACAAAAGCTGTCCAGTAAATGCCACCGTACTTAGAGTAAGTGCAGGCGCAGCAAGTAGACTGCCAATAGTGCGAGTAGGTAATATAGTAAATTGCCTGGAGAAGCTCAAGAAACAACAGTTTTGGGTTTATGGCTCACATCTCGACAAAGATAAATCCACCAGTCTTTACGATACCAATTTCGATAAAAAATCAGTGATTTTAGTAGGTAATGAAGGCAAAGGATTGTCAGATAATATCATCAAGCATTGTGATTTTCAGATTCATATACCAATTGAATTTGAAAGTCTCAATGTTTCTGTCGCAACGGGCATAATACTTAGTAGGTGCTACGCAAGTAGCAATTAAAAACCAACGTCATTGCCAGGAGCAGCAAGCAACGTGGCAATATTATCTACGCAAACTATAGAATGGATTTCAAAGATTATTATAAGACCCTTGGCGTAAATAAGGATTCCGATGAAAAGGAAGTTAAAGCGGCATTCAAAAAATTAGCTAAACAGCATCACCCCGATGCAAGTACAGGCTCAGAAGAACAATTTAAAAAAATTAGCGAAGCATATGAAGTGCTCAAAGACAAAAATAAAAAAGGTAGATATGACTATATTTACTCCAATATGAAACAAACTAATCCTTTTGATTCAAAGTCACAGACCTTCAAGCAACAGAAGATGTATTCCAACTATAATTCATTTGCAGATTTTTACAAACAAAAAGAACAAGAATTACGAGAAAAACAAACTACTGACAAAGGACGAAAACAGCAAGAGAGAACAAGAACAACCAGCTCCAAAAATGAAGAAAACAAAAGTGATTTCTTTGAAATGTTTTTTGGCAAACAGAAAGAAGAGGCAGAGAAAGCAAGTGGCTCTCAAAACCGTTCTAAGACAGAGTCAACACCAAAGCCAGTCAAAGGTGAAGACTTTGAAATGCTTATCGACTTGAGTCTTGAAGATGCTTACCACGGCTGCATGCGCAAAATCGAGATTACAATCTCTAGTAAAAACATCAGACGACTAGAAGTAAGTATCCCTCCTGGAGTGCGCAATGGCACAAGAATCAAAGTAGCTGGTGAAGGTAAACCTGGAGAAAATGGTGGCACAGCTGGTGATCTTTATTTATTAGTTAGGTTAACTGAACATGAGCAGTTTTGGCTTGATGAAGATGATGTTCATAGTGAGCTAACAATTGAACCTCAAGAAGCGGTACTTGGCTGTACTAAAAAAATTCCTACGCTTGAACACATTGTTGAAGTAGTAATTCCTGCTGGTACTCACAACGGTAGAATCTTACGTTTACGTAGCAAAGGTCTTAAAAACTCTCAAGGAGAGATCCTTGGTGATCATTACGTTCATATCATCATTGATATACCAAGTAAATTGAGTGCTGAGGAAATTACTTCATATAAATATCTGCGTGAGTTGTCTGACAAACGTTAATTAGTGTCATCCTGAGCCTCTGACATCGAAGCATAACAAAGCTACAGCTTTCTTCATGCTTCCCTGTGCGCAACAAGCTGGTGAAATGGAGCACCCCGATACAGAGCATAGGGGTATCTTCATTAATCGGGGGCCTGCTGAAATTCCAAATTTCTACCAAAAACTTCCAAGCACCCGATGCAATTTTGTTATTTAAACGAACTACCACGTACTTTGTAAACGAATAGCAATACTTCAGCGACTGCTTTGTAAAGGTCTGGCGGTATCTCCTGATTCACTCTCACCAAGCGAAACAGGGCACGAGACAAAGGTATGTTCTCAATGACAGGGACCCCATAAGCCTCTGCAATTTTGATAATTTGATCAGCAAGCAAGTCAGCACCTTTGGCTAATACCTTGGGAGCTTCATCCATATCATCATTATATTTAACAGCAAGTGCAACGTGTGAAGGATTTTTCACCACAAAATCAGCTTCTGGTACACGTGCCATTCCACCACCACCACCGCCTTGAGCGATCTCTCTTTGTTTTTGTCTACGTTTAGATTTAATTAGAGGATCACCCTCTGTTTCTTTGTACTCGTCTTTCATTTCTTTAAAACTCATACGTTGGTCTTTCATAAATTTCCAACGTTGAAATAAAAAGTCTATCAAGGCAACAGCAAAAAGCATCATAGACATTTTCCAAAAGAATTCCCAAAAAATCCCTGCAACCACATAGAAGCTCGATAGTTTGTGAGCGGCATTAATGTTACCAAGTATCTTAGGCATATGCGCGCTAACCACTGTCCAAGCTAGATAGGCCGTGATTATCACTTTCAATAAGCCCTTACCAAGTTCAAACAATGACTTGACATTGAACATATTTTTCAGACCCTTGATAGGATCCAACTTCTCAAGTTTGAATTTAAGCGGTTCCATGGTAAACATCACTCCACCAAGTTGAAGCACCTCAATAGAAACAGCTATAAAGGCAAGTGCTATTAATGTAGGTGCAATAACATAAACCAAGGTAGTCCAAGCCTTGGTGGCAATATAAGCTCCACTGACTTTATCAAAATTGGGGATCTCAGTCCACAAACCAATACAAAGCTCATAGATAGCCTTGTAAACAAAATTACCAAAAACAAAGAGCATAACAAAACCAACTATCATTACGCATAGTTGAGTTAAATCTTTACTCTTGAAGACATTACCTTTTTTGCGTTGCTCTTTTAGCTTATGCTGAGTCGCCTCAAACTGCTTGTCTTCGTTGTCTTCATCGCCGGCCATTGGTACTCGCTTCGCTCGTGGTTTACGGCACTTCGTGCCTGGTTGCGCAAATCAAAGATTTGCTGGTTGCGGAGCCTATGGCTCCTGGTTGTGTTCGCTACACTCATTGCTAGCTACAACTACTTACTTATTATGCAACTATTCCTTAAAATACGGTAAAAACAGGACGGATTATACCCCCATGGGGTATAACAATAAAAGGATACACTGAAAAATGCAACACATACAAGAGTATTCTAGGCATATTCTGCGATTCCTAGTAACTCGGATCATAAACAAGTTGAGCAATATGCGCTTCAATATCATCAGGACGCGGAGCTTGAGCTAATCCTTTGTCATAAGCTTTGGTGGCAATGGCAACTGCAATAGCAAGAGATGCTTTGCGAATCTCATTCAATCGTGGATACATAGTACCGTTGGCTAAATCATTTTCATTAACAAAGTTGGCAAGTGTTTGCGCGGCAACTAAGAACATATCATCAGTGACTCTTGAAAGATTACAAGCAATAGCACCAAGACCAATGCCAGGGAAAATATAGGCATTGTTACCCTGACCAGGAACTAGTTTTGTGCCTTCGTAAGTTACAGCATCAAATGGACTACCACTTACAAAAATCGCTTTGCCCTTACTCCAACTATAAGCCTGCTCTGCAGTACATTCTGCTTTGGAAGTTGGGTTAGACAATGCAAAGATTGCCGGTGTTTCATGAAAAGAAATCATCTGTTCAACAATCTCTTGAGTAAAAGTACCAGGTGAACCTGTTGCACCAATCAAAACATTAGGTTTTAAAACTTCAAGCGCTTGCGAGAATTCCATGGCTTCAAGATCATGAGCGAATCCCTGTTTGTGACTAGCAAGCTTGTCGCGAGAAGCAACAACCAAACCTTGACTATCAATAAACCATAATTGCTTGCGAGCTTCAGCTTCATCCATACCGCGCTCTACCATTGCAGAGACAACCAAGTCACCAATGCCTGTTGCCGCAGCACCAGCTCCCAAGAACATAAATTTCATGTCTTTAAGGTCAGTAGCAGAAGCTCTTTCATAAGCAAGGATTCCAGCCAAAGCTACAGCAGCAGTACCTTGAATATCATCATTAAAGCAAAGACATTTGTCTTTGTAGATATCAAGTAATCTATAAGCATTGTCAGTAGTAAAATCTTCAAACTGAATCAAGGCAGTAGGATATTTGTCTTGAATCGCTTCAACAAATTCATCAACCATTTCTAAGTAAGCATCACCCTCAAGGCGTTTTTCTTGCCAACCTAAATAAAGCGGGTCGTTGAGGTACTCCACATTATTAGTTCCGACATCCAGCATTATTGGCAAACACTGATCAGGATTGATTCCTGCACCAGCAACATAAAGCTGCAATTTACCAATTGGTATCCCCATTCCATTAGAACCTAGATCACCAAGACCAAGAATACGTTGACCGTCAGTTACAACAATCACCTTGACATCATCATGAGGCCAGTTATCGAGTATCTTACGAATATCTCCTTTGTCTCCAACATTGATATAGAAGCCTCTTGACTTACGAAAGTTTTGGGCAAATTCTTTACAAGCCTGACCAACAGTTGGTGTATAAATAATCGGCATTGTAAGTTCAATATTGTTAGTGACAATTTGATAAAACAAACGTTCGTTACGTTCAAGCAAAGCCACTAGGAAAATATATCTTTCCATATCGGTGTGTTTATTTGCGAGAGTTCTCAGTATACGTCCTGCTTGAACATCAGCATCACAAACTTTGGCAGGTAGCAAACCTCTTAAACCAAGCTCTTCACGCTCTTGTGCTGTAAATGCTGTTGATTTATTATATTTACGATTATCGAGTAAATCTGCGCCTCTAAGTCCTTGTTTTTGCATAGTCTTCATGATATATACCCTGATTTTAGCATCGAAACGACTAGCTATTGCTTGACCTTTAGGATTTCTCTAGATAAATACTGGCTATACGTAAACTTTGACGAGCTTAGTATATTCATCAACTAAACCATCAAGGATTTTGTGCCATGATCGTTCGAGACTTAATTCGCGAGCTTTTTGTCCAAAGCGCTCTACTTGAGCAGGGTCTTTAAGCAATTTCTCAATAGCATCCCTAAAGTCACCATAAAAAACATCACAGAGCAAGCCTGATTCTTGGTCGAGAATTAAATCTCTAACACCAGGTGAATCATAACCAATAACAGGTAAACCAGAAGCCATAGCTTCAAGCACAACTTGACCAAAAGTCTCGGTGCGAGAAGGAAAAGCAAAAATATCAGCAGATGCATAAAGCTCTGCAAGCTCTTCGCCTTTCTTGATTCCCGTAAATGCAAAATCCTTTGTGTATTCATTCAAACGAATTTCAAGTTGTTCTCGAGCTGGACCATCTCCAATCAAAACCAATTGAATATCCTGAATCTCTCTTTTGATTTCAAGAAAGGCATCTATCAACTCAGGAATAGATTTCTCTTCAGCCAATCTTCCAACATAAAGTATCGTACGTTTCTCTGGATCAAGACCATAATTCATCCAGACTTGCTTCTTGCGTTTCTTCGGTGTGTAGAGGCTATGATCCACCCCACGACCCAAAACTCCAATGTTTTTCAATCCAATATCTTCAAGTTGTTTTTGAGTACTCGGGCTAGGACAAAGTATCCTATCAGTTCTACTATAAATCAATTTAGTGATCGCATTAATAATCTCTTCAACATAAGGTAACTGGTACATCGGCGCGTAAGCAGCAAGGTCAGTATGAAAAGTAGCCAAACATGGGAGTTTCATTTCATCGACGTAATACATACCGATAGCACCTAAAGTAGCAGGCGTTGCAAGATGTACCAAATCAGGTTGAAATTCGGCAAGTGCATTTTTCACAATACTATGTTTACTGGGTATCAAAGTTTGCAAAAGAGAAAACGGTGTATGCATTAAATCCATCACTAGTAACTTACGTAACCATTTATCTTCAGGTTCAACTAAATATAGTTCTTTATAAAGAGCAAACTTGATTCCCTTTATTCTTAGAACACGTGTCTTAGAATAAAGCTCTTCACAATGATCATCACCAATTGTAATCAACAGAACTTCATGCCCATTGTTTTCCAAGTGCATAATAATCTTTTCAAGAGTTCTGACGACTCCGTTAATCTGTGGCAAAAAAGTTTCGGTAAATAAAGCTATTTTCATCTTAAACTCTCATTAACTCTACTATCGATTCAAGTATATTGGTAATGGGTTTAATTAGTTTCTTAATTCTCTCGTTTTTAGCCAGCGGGCTAATCTTGAAAATCTTGGTCCAAATATTAGAAGGGGCTTTTTTCTTAAACAAGATCGGTATCAAAGTAGTAACAATTAAGGATCCTTGCGTAAGGATAGCAGCTGAAGCACCATGAATTGCAATATCAGTAAGCTGCAAGGTTTTAAGAATAATCGAAGAACGAAATGCAAGTACAATCAAAAGAATCGCAATCAATACAAAGAATATTGAAGCAACAATCTTGGAAGCAAATAGTACAAGTGTAATATCCATATCTTTTAGATTAACAAGCTCCCTTTTACATTTGCTGCCACTAGGTATCTAAGCACGTCAATGCTCGTTGAGCTAGAAGCCTAACTAACTTTGCTTACGTGGTTCACAGGAACCTCTGTAGGAGTAGATCTTCCAAAAACAATCACGTTGATTTTAAGGGTCATACGTTCTTCATTAATCTCAGCAACTTCACCAATAAAGTCTTCAAAGGGACCAGCCTGTATCTTAACAGTCTCACCAATTTTGAAATCTATATCAGCTTTTTCACCAAGCTTAGGATCCTCTAGCAATTGATTTTTACGAAGAATTCTTCTTACTTCACTTTCACTTAAGGTAGTCGGTTTGTTTTTCTCTCCGATGAAACCAAGTACTCCAGGCGCTTCTCTTACAGTAGCCCAAGTAAGTTCATCCAAAAGCATTTCAACTAAAACATATCCAGGATATTCTTTTTCTTTTCTTTCAACACGCTTGCCGGATTTGTTGACTTTGACAACAGTTCTTTCCGGGATTACAACATTGAAAATACGATTTTGAACTTCCATCGTACTAATACGCTTCTCAATATGTCCTTTGACTTTATTTTCGTGGCCGCTTGCTGTTTGTACAACAAACCATCCTCTTTCACCAGTTTTTGCTTTTAACTTACTCATTACTAACCTCTATATTCCCTTGATTGTATCTACAACCTTGTCTAAACCTATATCAATGAAATAAACTATCGCTGAAATAATCGCAACGATAATCACCACAGTAGTAAATTCATTCTGAACTTGCTCTTTACTGGGCCATTCGATCTTGTTAAATTCTGTTTTGACACCACGCAAATAATCGGGCAGTGGCTCCTTGCTGGCGATACCGATTTCAGGCGCATCATCCTCTGTCAGCCATTTCATGAATTCTGACTTGTCTTTTTTATCTTCTTTGTTCATTGTTTTACTCATAAGCTCGCAAAATATTATAGGACCCAGAGTCCCATAGCCTGAATTCTAGCAGAAAAAATGGCTTTTGAATCACGTTAATATGTATTTTATTATTTATGAAGCTTTAAGGACACCCTTTTGAATCAATCTATATTAAACAATTTAAACTGGTAAATAGCTGAATACCAGCTTCTGGCTGCAAACCATTAAGATCATTCAATAAAGGGAAACCTAGCGAGAAGTTGAGAGCTAAATCATCAAGGCTTAATCTGAGCCCTGGACTTAGGTAAAGTAAATTGCCCCCATGATTTCCGTCCTTGAGCGTTTCAAACTCAGTTTTTTCTTGCCAAACTCCGTTTAATTCCACAATTAAACTGGGCTTTAGCTTATGATCTTTGATCATTGAGTGCTTGAAATTATAAGTCGTCGCTATGTTGTAACTGAAAAGATCTCCAACTATAGTATCTTGGCTGCCTTGATTGGAGAGCCGGTAACTGGCATTCAAGTCAAAAGACATTTGTTTATAAAGACGACTAATTGCTAGCCCCATAATTGGATCCCAAGAACCAGTCCCTGGCTGATCGTCAGCAGCTAATTTAAAACCAAACTCATCACGCTCATTAGTTTGCCCAGTTGGAAATCTCATTCCGCCAAGTATCGCAACTTGAGTTTGTTGTTTATAAACACGATATTTGGCGAGCAAAGTCAAATCACCAAAGCCAATTGAATTTCCTTGATCAACTGTAGAACCGTGTCCAGTTGCTTTGAGCCCATAGATATAACGATATGGATAATTCAGAATCAAGTCTAAATCATCAGTCATTCCATAAGCTGCAGAAACAAAATTGACCATCAGTGAATCTTGAGAATGTCCATGCAAATCTCTTCTATTGAGTGCGTTTAGAGTGCTATTCGAAAATTGCTTAAAATTATTGTATTGTAAACCAGTCCCCAAGACAATCTTGCCCTTAGGTAAAGTATAAGCTGGCATAGTAAGGATCGGTCCACCAATTCCATAACCGCCCAAGACCTCAGTACCACAAGAACAAGCGCTAGCCGCACTGAAACAACTAAGTAACACAACTAATAATTTAATGACTAGTGATTTATTTAGCAATAGAACCTACTGGTAGTTTAAGCTTGCATACTCTAGATAGTTTTGCTTTGACTTTTTTAAACATAGTTTTATGCTAGGTCTATAGAGTCG
>JAQCFG010000019.1 GCA_027618255.1 Cyanobacteriota bacterium | reverse complement strand
ATTTGTGCAAAAACCCAGTGAAAGCAGCTGAGGTTTCTATTCAGCCTTATGAGATTCTGGGGGTGGATGCGATCATTATGTTTTCTGATATTCTGGTGCCGCTTGAGCCAATGGGATCAGCTGTAAGTTTTGCAACAGGTTCTCCCAAATTTGCTGAGCCCATTAGAACTCCAGAGCAAGTTGAAGATTTGAGAGTACTTGATAAGGATGAGCTTGCCAAGACTTGTAGTTTTGTTTATGACACGATTACTGAAATTAAATCCAAGGTCAATGATGAGCTTCCTGTTTTAGGTTTTGCCGGCGCGCCATGGACACTCGCTAGTTATATGATTGAAGGTGGCGGTTCTAAGGATTTTGCACAGATCAAAGCCTTTAGTTACCAGCATCCTGAGGCAATGCATTCTTTGTTGCAAAAACTCTCAGATACTATTGCTGATTATTTGATTCTCAAACTTGATAGAGGAGTTGACGCCGTGCAGCTTTTTGATACTTGGGCAAGCGTGCTCACGCAAAGAGATTACCAAGAGTTTGCAATGCCTTATCAACAAAAAATCATTTCTAAAATACGTTCTGTTTACCCTGATGCCAGTATCACTCTCTATGTAAATGGAGTTGCCAATATTCTTGATTACATGGTGCAGACTGGTGCCAATTGTCTTAGCGTTGATTGGAGAGTCAACCTCGCTGAAGTCCGTAGTTTTGTTGATGGCAAAAATATCGCAATCCAAGGTAATTTAGATCCTTGTAAATTACTTGGAACTAAGCAATCAGTAATTGAAGAAACCAAGCGAATGCTAGAGCTTGCCGGTAGTGAACCAGGTTATATTGCCAACCTTGGACATGGTATTTTGCCAATGGTGCCAGTAGAGAATGCTAGGGCATTTATTGAGACAGTTCAAGGATTTTAGTGTGTTTCCTTGTTGATTTTTGACTTAAGTCAAAAAATACAGACTGGTAAGATAACGAATGTAATATAATTGATATCGATGAGGCTGGATGTCAATGAATTGAAAGAATTTGCTTTGGCGGGAGCCAAGCGGCGTGAGGTTGATTTAGATAGAATTACGGCAAGCTTGCAGTCCGAACGTAAAGATACAAAAAGAACGATTGATAAGTTTTTAGCTGAAAAATCACAACCTTATTTTGCAGTTGCTGAGCACTCAAGAAGAGTTGCCCGTTCTTTAGCTAGAAACGGAACTCAAGTTGCTTTGCAGGAATCTGCTATTTTTGGCGAGATGATTCCACTAACTCAAATTGCTCAAATTATTAAAAACTCCAAGGAAGAAAGTCCAGCTTTAAATTCAGCAATAAGCTATCTTGGTAACTTAGTTAAGACAGTTTCTACTCTTGCTCTAGATATTGTGAACGCTGATTTGATAAAGAATCAAGACAAGCCTGGAGAGAATTGCAATGCACTAGTCTCTCTAGAGGGAATAGCGTTCGGAGATGGATATGCTTTGCGGCTTAATACTATAATTCCACCAACTCATGGAATTGATATCTTCTTTGACACACCTGACGGGCGGCTTGGAATTATTAATTCTAACTCTGAGACTTGGCATGAGCAACCAGCAACAATTAAGCTTGACTTCGCAGAACAAGAGACAATTGACATAGATATTGATACTGCTCAGAATTGGGGAGACCCAGGAACTCAGGCAGTGTTTGGCTTAGCAGCACAATATGACGTATGTGTTCAACCAGAGCCAGAACCGAAATTTCAAAGGTTTGGTGTAGATTATGTCACCGATTACCCATTTGATTTGAGTCAATTTATACCCTCCAAGGAAGTGGGTTTTGATTCTAAGTTTTATCAATCTCTTTTAGAGTTAGAAAATTAATCATCTAGGCAAGCAATGCCAGGCAAAGTTTCACCTTCAAGAAACTTGAGACTAGCTCCGCTGCCAGTACTTAAATCAGTAAAGTGATGAGAAAAATCTGGCAGTTGCGTATCTAGGTGAATTGATTCAACAAGTTTTTAGGCTTACAGAAGATCTTGCTAATGATGGCTTGAACAAAAATGATGGGCAAGCCGGTCCTAATATTGAGGCTTTGATTTCAGAACAAGGTTTTGATTTGGGCAATAATATTAGTTTGCATTGCTCCAAGGAAGATACCGGGCTTGATCTTGTATTAAAGAATGGAGAAACTGAATTGCAGATTTTTCAAACTTTTTTGACTCATGCAGGAGATGGAGCGTATGTAATTGTCAAAGCGGATGAAGAAAACGATTTAAGTATTGAGTTTGCTGATATTAGTCAACGAGATGATGATAAAGTAGTAATTCCTATGAATTTAGGTGTTGATAATGAAGTAGATTTCAGCTATGAAACCGAAGTTGAAGCACTTGCTAACCAAGACTGAAGCTCTACCTAAGCCTGAGAGCCGCGATGGAAGAGATATTATCAATGAATTGGGTGCTAAAATCTATATATGCTCCAAAACAAAGCTAAACTCAAAGAGCTGATTGCAAAATACGGGCATGCAGTACCTAGATATACAAGCTATCCTACAGCGCCAGAGTGGAAGCATGATTTTGACCAGAAGCAATATGAGGCTGCGATGCTTAGATCCAACCAGCAAGGCAATGATTATTCCTTATATTTGCATATTCCTTTTTGCGAGTCTCAGTGTTATTACTGCGGTTGCAATGTAGTCATTAGCCCTGAGCATGGTATTGAAAAGCAATATATTGATCAAGTCAAACAAGAGCTTAATTACTACGCTGGTAAGATAGACCAGGGACGTAAGATTTTACAGATGGCTTGGGGTGGCGGCACTCCGACTTATTTGAGTCCAGATCAAATTGTTGATTTGGCTAATTTTATCAAAGAGAGATTTGGTTATTATTCAAGAACCTCACTGCGTGAGCTTGCAGATTCGGGTGTTGATTATAATGAACATGAGTACGCAATAGAAATTGATCCACGAGTAACAACGAGGGATCATCTTCAAGCACTATATCATTCTGGTTTTAATAGATTGAGTATGGGGATTCAGGATTTTAATCGTCAAACTCAAGAAGCTATTAACCGCTTGCAGAGTTTTGAGCAAGTGGCAGCACAGGTGGAAACCGCTCGTGAAATAGGTTTCGAGAGTATCAATTTTGATTTGATTTATGGTTTGCCGCACCAGACTGTAGAAACTTTTCAAGAGACGGTAATGATGGTCAAGCAAATCAATCCTGAACGCATTGCATTATTTAACTATGCGCATATACCAAGTATCTTCCCCTTCCAGAAAAAATATATTGATGAGTCGGTGATGCCGAATCAAGAAACCAAACTCGAAATCTTCATGAGTGCAGCAGAGGAGTTTTGTGATTTTGGTTATGACTTCATTGGTATCGATCATTTTGCTAAACCCAATGACGCATTGTCTTTGGCACAAAAATCAAAAAGCCTCTCACGTAATTTTCAGGGCTACACTACTCACGCTGGCTTGGATATGTACTCAGCTGGACTAAGTGCGATAAGTGATATTCAAGGTGCTTACAAACAAAACCCCAAGAAGCTAAAGGATTATTACCAGGATCATATACAAGCAGAAAAATTCTTGGTTAGTAATCAAGATGACAAAAACCGTAGAGAGATTATCAAAGAATTGATGGCAAACAATTTCGCACAGATTGATATTGCTCTTTATACTAAAGAGTTTGATCGCCTCAAGCCCTTTATTGATGATGCTTTATTATGCTGGAGCTATGCTGATTTAACTCAACCAAACCTCATTAATGTAGAAATCACAGAACTGGGGCGCTTTGTTAGTCGCAATATTGCAAGTTGTTTTGATAACTATATTCACAAGGCTGGCGCGCATAAAACCTTTTCTAAGTCGCTTTAAGGACACGCTGGGATAACAAAATTGGCAATCCCTCGATGCGTCTTACCTGAAATTGCCCTTGTAATTACGCTTCATTTAGAGCATAATTATATTTTAAAGCCTATTCAAGCTTCCAGATGCCAATCTTGCGTAACAGAGCAGGTGGAACTTTGGGGATAGGCTCTATGCCAAAGATATGGTTGATTTCGGACCCAGCACTAATTTCAATATTGGCATCAATAAGACTGGTGCCGATGCTGTTACGGTTAATAATTCAAATCAAGCTGTGCTGAGCCCTGGTCGTCAACTTTTTCAATTAAGTGCTCGACTACTTGCCCAAGAGCGCGGTGCTGGTTTAGTACAGCAGCAGCAAAACAATCAAATTGACCCAGCTTTGCTTGCAAGGATTTCACTAGAAGAAGAACTCAAAAAACGTGGCGGAGGTGGCGGTGGAATGCGTTCATTTAATCCAATGGTTTTTGTACCTTATAGTTTTAAGTTACTCGCTCAAGCAATTGAACAACTGAGAGCAGCTTTGATGCAAGCACTTAACCAAGGATTAGCTATGCCTGCGCCAATTCAGAATGCTTTACAATCGGTTCAGTCAATCATTGGCAAAGTGTTTAACAATCCATTTGTAGCTAATATCACAACCGCAATTAATCAAAGCTTTGCTCAGATTGCTAATGCATTGCGTGATCCACTAGCAACGGCAAACAAGCTTGCAAGCAATGTCATGCAGTTTGCCACTGCAATTGCCAGTGCTGTTGCTTCTGGTCTCAAGAAAGTATTTGGCAGCAAAGAAGACGACAAGCTAGATCCCGATAATGCCCACTTCAAAGAGGATGAAGGTTTCCTCAAACGGGTTTGGGGAATGTTTGCCGATGTTGCAAACGACGCTAATCAATCTAATGCAAGAAACATTAAGTCACATATTGATAATTTAGCTAACCAAGTTACTCGATGGATGAATAAATCACTTGATTTTACTAAGCGTTGGTTTTAGTTGTTATTGCTTTACTATGGACGTAATAGACTTACTGCAAAAGTCGGAATTATCCTTAAAGCAAACGCAACATTTGTTGCGTGCTACCTTTTTTAAAGCGACATCACTAGCAAAACTTTGTTTTGCAGGATGTCTAATGATGTTTTCAAATGTCCAGATGTTGTTGATGCTTTTCTGGAGCTAGTATGGTTGATCCCACATCAACTCGTTTGATGCTGGCACCAAGTGCAATAAATTTCTCTTCTAGGTTTTCATAACCTCTATCAAGATGTTGCAAACCTCTAACTTCACTTTTACCTTCTGCGGCAAGTGCAGCTACTACAAGTGCAGCGGTGCTTCTAAGATCCTTGCCTTCAACAGCAGTTGAAACTAGTTTGCTGCAACCTTTGACGACAGCAACTTTGCCATTGATTTCAATTTTCCCGCCCATGCGTTTGAGTTCTTCAAAATGTTGATAACGAGAGTCATAAATATTTTCAACTACAACACTAGTGCCTTCACTAACAGCAAGTAGAGTTGAAAAAATAGGTTGAATATCAGTTGAAAAACCTGGATACCAAACTGTAGTAATGTCAGTTGCCAATGGTCTCTCTGTTTTGAGTTCAACACTAATGTCAACTAATTCTCTACCATCAATAAAAGTATTGGTGTTGTGAATCTTAATACTCGCTCCAACATCTTCGAGCTTACTTAAGAGTGATTGAATATCTTCTTCAATTACAGATTTTGCTTTGATCTTACCCTTTGTCATGACTCCAGCTATTAGGTAAGTAGCAGCTTCAATTCTGTCTGGGATAGTATGGTGCTCAAAGCCAATCAGTGACTCAGGTTTAACTCCTTGGATGTGAATATTGCTGGTGCCAGCTCCTGTTATATTGCAGCCCATTTTATTTAGAAAATTGGCAAGATCAATAATTTCTGGATCTTGTGCGGCATTCTCGATGATAGTCTCACCTTCTGCCATTGTTGCAGCAATCATGATGTTTTCAGTAGCACCATTACTTGGAATATCAAAATAGATCTTAGTTCCTATTAAACGCTTCGCTTTGGCAACAACATGTCCTTGCTCTTCTGTTATTTCACAACCAAGTGCTTTAAGTCCTTTAAGGTGCAGGTCAACTTTGCGAGCACCAATATTGCATCCACCAGGTAGCGCAATTCTTGCTTCTTTGAAACGTCCAACCAATGCTCCAAGACAAACAAAACTTGCTCTTAATTTACTAGCCAACCTCAGTGGTACATAGCTACTTGATAAGTCTTCAGAGTTGATAGTGATACTGTTACCTTCCAGGTCAGCCTCGCCGCCAAGTAGTTTGATGATCTCAGCCATATGTTCAATATCAGAAAGATGTGGCACATTATTGATCTTGATAGTACCTTTGGTCAAGAGCAAAGCTGCTGCAATTTGTTTAAGAGCGGAGTTCTTCGCTCCAGAAATGGTGACCTCTCCATTAAGGGCTTTTCCACCCTCAATTACTAAATGTTTTGAATCTAAATCTATCATTTATTTGACCTTTTGTATAAGTGGACGTAAATAATTAGACGCCGACCTAGTACCATTGTTCCATATAATCGGCTTTTCGGCTAGTGTTTAAGATATTAATTTATTATGAATAGGCGAATGAAATTAATGCGTATTTATTAAAGATCTGTTGAAACTGCAAAGTCTCAACCCTTATCTGGACCATGCTTCGAGTAATCTGTCAGAATCTTTCTTTATGGAGCCGACGAGAAAAACTTCGTTTTCAGCGTGTCACTAAATCATTGTCATATAAAGGAAAACGCTTGGTTAGGGCAGTTACGGCTGATTGGCAATAAGCAGCAGTTTCACTGTCTATAGTATTGGAGTTCTCTGACATAGATTTGAGGATCTTGCTGATAACCAGTGCAATTTCAGAACTTGCAGCTTCATCAAAGCCTCTAGTGGTAATCGCCGGTGTGCCGACTCTTATGCCACTTGTTACAAAAGGGCTTTCTGGGTCATTTGGCACACCGTTTTTATTCACTGTGATTTTGTGCTCATCAAGTAGGTTTCCTGCATCTTTGCCGGTGATTTTTAGCTTGCGCAAATCCAAAAGTAATAAGTGATTGTCGCTACCACCAGAAACTAGGTCTATGCCATTCTCAAGAAATGTTTTTTCCATAGCCTTGGTGTTTGCGATTACTTGTTTTTGATAGGCAGTAAAACTCGGATCAAGAGCTTCTTTGAAACTCACGGCCTTGGCTGCAATTACATGCATCAAAGGACCACCTTGCGAGCCAGGGAAAATGGCAGAGTTGATTTTTTTAGTTAGTCCTTCATCGTTCCATAGAATGATGCCACCTCTTGGACCTCTAAGAGTTTTGTGAGTGGTGCTGGTAATGATGTCAGCGTAGGGAACTGGACTTGGGTGAACACCTGCCGCTACCAAGCCAGCAATGTGAGCCATGTCCACCATTAGTTTTGCTTCGCAAGCGTCAGCAATTGCTCTAAAGCGCGGGAAGTTGATTTCACGCGGGTAAGCAGAAGCGCCTGCAATAATTAGTTTGGGTTTTTCTGCGATTGCTTGTTTTTCAAGCGCGTCATAATCAATGAAACCATTGGCATCTACACCATAACTTATCGCTTCAAACCACTTACCCGAAATATTAACTGGTGAGCCATGAGTAAGATGACCACCTTCTTTCAGGCTCATTCCCAGGAACTTGTCGCCAGGGTTGAGTAAAGCAATAAATGCTGCTGTATTAGCGTTGGCTCCTGAATGCGGTTGGACATTAGCGAACTTGGCGCCGAATAATTCTTTGAGTCTTTCAATTGCAATAGTTTCTACTTCATCATGAAACTCACAACCACTATAATATCTTTTGTTTGGATAACCCTCTGCGTACTTGTTGGTCATGCATGAACCGGTTGCCTCCATGACGGCTTTACTAGTAAAGTTTTCACTTGCTATTAACTCAATATTGCCGTTTTGACGGCTTAATTCTTTGTTGATCAGGATATCAATTTCTGAGTCAATTTGGCTTAAAGATTGGTTTAATGAGTTTGTCATAATGGCAAATATTGTAGCATTGTTGAGCTCAAACCATGTCTTAATAGCTCTCTTGCTTGCGACTCCACCATTTAGCTTAGTTAGTATAAGCTCCATAGAGCCAATAATCTACATATGGCACATGCGAATATATTTAAAAGAATTAGTAGTAACGATAGAAAGGATACAACTATGAATAACAAAGCCCTCGAAACAATCAAGCTTGTTGGACAACAAGTAATTGAAATTAGTAAGGCTGTAGATCTAAAAGATCAGACCATTGACATACTTAAATCAGAGATTAGTTCTCTTAAGAAAAAGAACGCCGAGATGGAAGGAAATCTCAAGCTTTTGATTATTAACCAAAAAGATTTGACTAAACAATTACGCATGCTCAAAGCTTCTGTTACGGGACAAGAATTAACTCGTTCTACAGAAACTATGCAGGAAGATTTTTCAGAGAGAGTGATTTCTAATTATCAACCACAACAAATAATTGGACATTCTGCAAAACAGAGTCAAGAAACTTCTCCAAGACCGCAAGCAATACCAAAAATTAAACCAGTATCTAGCCACCAGGCTGAACCAAGCTTCTCTCATGATAAGGAAATGGATGAAGCCTACTTAACTATTAGTACTGCAATCAATCATGCTCGAGCTAAGCTTGGACTTGATCCTCATGAAGATTTATTAGGGACGATTAAAGAGCAAAATAGAAATCATAATGAGCCTTTTGTTCGCGAGACTCCGGCTCAGAAGACTGCCAAGGATTTTGTGTTTGGGCGCTTGCCACGAATGCTCGATTTGGACTAGAAAATATCTTCTTCAGATTCCCCATCACTAGCAGGACTAAATGCATCAAGCTGCTGTTCAATTTGGCTTTGTCTAAATTGTTGCGGGTCTAAATTCTGGCTGCCATCGGGATCATTAATACCATTAACCTGATTAATTGCATATTGTAAATCCACCATCTCTTGTTCATGTGCAGCTTCAAGTGCTGATTGTCTTTGAGTTCTTAATTGCATTTGCTGCGCCTCGTAGTTTGCTCTTTGCTCATCTTCTTGTTTTTTTTGTTTACGGCTTTGCTTTAATTTGATTGGCTCTGGGATAATAGCAATAGGCGCTTCTCGATAGTAGAGTTTGTTGTCAATTCTGATTCGTTTACTTCTTGGTCCATTGTTGCCAGGCATATCAAGATCAAGGAAATGAGCAATTTCTCTGTCACGTTCTCCTATCGCTTCACTTTGTTTGAAGTGAAAAATTTTGTTGATTACATGCTTATTTTCTGAGATCCTATCGTAAGCAAGTGAGGGATTATAACTGATCGACATCTCTTCTAAACGTTTATTGATGATAGATTCGGTTTTGTACGGCTTTGCTCTATAAGTCTTGCCTTTGTCGCCTTCTCTAAGCCAAGTAATTGTTTCAATTGGGTTCTCTGAAGCTTCATCATATAAAGTCGTAATAGTGAGGCTCTCCTGATCCCTTGGAATATGAATCGCTAACCTAAGCTCGAGAATTTGGCTCAAAACTGAATCTCCGCCGTTACTGCCTTTGAATTTGCCATTAATTAAAATCTCTTCATTAATTAAGACTTTAATTGCTGCTGCTTGGTCTTTTGTCTTTTTGTTCCAGAAAAATGCTTGGGCACAGTTCGGGTATAAAAATAGGCTTATTAAAACTAGCGTCAGAAATAGACATCCTGCAAAACGAAGTTTTGCTAGTGATGACGACAAAAAAAAGGTCGGAGCGGTGCGAGGCACTAGTTCCGTTAGTGAGGACGAATGGGACTTTTGCAGTAAGTCTAATTTGCGCATAAACGAATATTAACATTTGCCCAGAAGATTTGCTCTTTGTGCCTAAAATTTAATCAAGCTAAGCCAAAAGTACTAAAGTATTTGTCCATTTTGACCGATCTATCTAGATAGTCAGATGGAGGACACAGGCTTTGCTCTTGAAATTAAATAAATCATTTTGGATATTGATTTTAACTTTGTTTATTGTGGGCCCGGTTGCTGCAAAATACAAAGGTCGCTTTGATATTTTACCTGCCACTGAATCAGGTGTAGAGAGCGCTTATACAAAAATACTTGATAGGAAAACTAATCGTGTGCGCTTTGCTAAAGATAGGATTTTGGTCAAGTTTAAAGATGGCTCAACGATAGAAGCTAGAAAAGCATACATGCTCAAAAATAAAATGGAACCTGTTGCAAAACTGGGTAAAAATGTTTATTCATGTAAATTAATTGATGGGATCAAAGATAGCAATACTCTTAGTCTTTTAACTCACCACAAAGGATTGCCTTTGCCGGATCGAGACTTGCCTGGGGATTTAGTAGAAGACTTTGATTTGGATGAATATAAAGCAATGAATTTAAATGCAATTAGTGCAGAAAAAAGGGTAAGAAGAAAGAAACAAATTAAACGAACACAAAGAACGAAACGAACAAAAACAAACTTGATTGCCAAACAATGGCATATTAAAAACGATGGTATTAATGGGCTTAAGAAAGGTGCAGATGTTGGAGCCGAGGATGCTTGGGTAGATTCAAAAGGTTTTGGAATTAAAGTAGCAGTCATTGATACAGGCTTTGATACTGATCATCCCGATATTGATTTTATAGAAGGTTACGATGTTGTAGATCATGATTCAAGAGCGAAAGCTCCCTCCTTATCTAATGAAAATCATGGTACTGCCGTTGCTGGCGTAATTGCCGCTAAGGATGATGATATTGGTGTGGTAGGAGTTGCCCCAAGTGTTCAGATCGTACCAATAAGGCTTATTCCTGATGATGGCTATGTCGCTGTCTCTGATATCATCATGGCTCATCGAAAAGCAATGGAACTTGATGTTGATATCATCAATAACAGTTGGACTAGTTATGATCCAAGCTTGCCTAAAGGGCAACAGCTTGAACTCTCGGATATTGAAGTCGAGCTTTATAGAGAGCTTTACGAAGAAGCAAACGAAGGTAAAGGGATTCTTGTGATCTTTGCTTCTGGGAATAGTGGTAGTTCGGATTTTCGCAACTCGCCAGAGGCGCGAAGTCCTTACACGCTAGCAGTAGGAGCGACTGATAGTTCTGATAAGCGCTCTAGTTTTAGTACTTATGGTTCAGAGCTTGATTTAGTTGCACCTGGCGGTGGAACAAATGAAGGGATTTATACAACCGATAGAGTTGATGTTCTACTACGAAATGGTGATATAAAAAAACGTGTGGTACTGGGTTATGCCAAAGGCAATACCAATAGTGATTTCAAAGGTACTAGTGCTGCAGCTCCTGTTGTTGCTGGCGCTGCGGCTTTAGTTTGGGCGGTTAATCCAGAGTTGACTGCCGCTGAGGTTAGGCAGATTTTGGTAAGGACAGCTCAAAGACTTCCTGATTATGAATTTGTTTATGGTAAAAATGCGGAGCTTGGTTATGGACGTGTTGATACTAGAGCAGCAGTGAGTCTTGCTAAGCAGTATTAAAGACACGCTGAAAAATGAAGTTTTCTAGTCGGGTCCATGAAAACAGGTTCTGTCCGTGCAGTGCACGTGACAGAACCTGTTTGAGACTGTGCATGTTCAGTGCAATACTTGCTAATAGCGACTGCGATATCGATAAGGTCTATAACGGTATCTGCTAGATGGTCTGCCAAGCAGGGCTGCAGCACCAATCGCCCCAACTAGTCCTAGTCCTAGGGCAGCAGCTCCTGCTTTAGACTGAGTACTGGTTGGTGCATGTTTTGTATAGTCAAAGTTGAATTCGATTTCGATTTCTTCTTGATTGGAATCATAGAATTGACTAAAATCGGGTTTCTCGAATGGTGAAGAGAGTTCTACTGCTCTAATTGCAATCCTGTCGGCTTCTTCGTTGTCTGTATTTTGTTTGAGTTTAAGGTTTTGGACGTTGCCATTTTTATCAATTATAAATTTGGCGATTGCCGAATAACTATTAGCTTCAGTGATTGGATGCCAGTTCTTTTTGACTTTTTTTTGTATGTTAGTTATATATTCTTTTGTATATTTTTGCGATGCTTTAATTTGTTTTTTGCTATAGATTACCTTGGGTTTGCATTCATAACCATATGATTTACCATAGTATTGAGTATCAAAAGGCTCAGCCCTGAAAATCGCTGCGATACATTCATCGACATTGCTAGTTTTGGTGTCTAGTACAGCTTCGATATTTCTTGCTTTACCGTCAGTGCCTACTGTGAAATGAATATAGGGAGTTTTTTTGTAATTCCATGAAGAAGGATTGGGATTGAGTTTGTTTAAGATCTTGGCTGTCAATTGTGGATCAGGGTTCAACAGAGCAGGCTTTTTAGCATTTACTATTGTGCTTTGAGAGGCTAATAATAAGACAAGTGCAATTGCCATGAATTTGCTGATCATGAACTTATTATAGCCTAAAGATACTTGAATTCGATTTCTTTTTCAATATCTGGATGCAAGCTGTGGTGCACTGGGCAAGTCATTGCAGCGTTTTCTAGTTTGGTTCTTTGCTTTTGCTCTAGTGTCGCTGGCAGATGAAACTCTACCGAGATTTTACTTACACGTCGGGGACTGTCAGTTGTCATATCTTTTCTGACATTAAAGGTTACTTCACTAAGATCTATCTCATTGCGTTGAGCAACTATGCCCATGATAGTAAGCATGCAAGCAGCCAATGAGGAAGCTAGCATGTCTGTCGGTGAGAATTTCTCGCCCTTGCCATTATTGTCGATTGGGGCATCTGTTTCTATAATGCTTTTGGATGGACCATGCTCTAACTGCACTCTGAGATTGCCTAGATACTTACCTGTGAAATGAACTGTCATTAGAGTTATTATATCTTGTATTCGTGATTGGAATGAAAAAGCAAGCCTGCTATGTGGCGGGCTTGCTTTTAAGGGTCTTGTTATAGAGATTTGCTTTTAGTTCTTTGCAGTAGCAGTCGGTCTGTTTGCAGTAGAACTTTCTTTAAGAATGTCTCTAATTTCACTAAGTAACTTCTCTTCTGTAGATGCCTCTGGTTCAGAGGTAATTTCTTCAACGATTGCTTCTTTTTTGGCAGTTGCTTCTTGCAGTTTGTTATAAGCCTGAACGACTAAGAAAACACAAAAACCAATGATTACAAAATCAATTACGCTTTGTACAAATACACCATAGCCAATTGCAACTTCAGCAGTTCCGCTTAGAGTTGCTTGTTGGATTACAAATTTCAAGTCAGAAAAATCTACACCGCCCAATGCTAATCCGATTGGAGGCATGATGATATTATCAACTAATGCGCTGATTACTGGTTTGAATGCAGCACCAATTACTACAGCTACAGCTAGATCTATCACATTACCTTTTGATATAAATGACTTGAAGTCACCAAAAAATTTGTTCATCTTTAAGCTCCTTTTGCTTTTGATCATTTAGTATAGCGCATTTGTCTGGTAAATTGCCTTTTTGTATTATGACCAAATCAATTGATTTTGCTAGACTTTTTATGTGCTCTTTGCTTCCAAAAGCTTCATAATCTTCTTTCCAATAGTTGTTCTACTCTATTTCTTATTGCCATTTAAATATAGATGGATTTTATTACTTACAGCAAGCTACTACTTTTATATGTCATGGAAACTAGAGTATGTTTTCCTGATTGCTGCTTCAACATTGCTAGATTATTTATGTGCTTTGCAAATGGCAAAAAAACAAACGAAGCCGGAGAGAAAGCCTTATTTGATTGCCAGTGTGATTGGTAATCTCGGTATGCTTTTTGCTTTTAAGTATTTTAATTTTTTTAGTTCTTGTTTTAGTGGACCTGTATTGAATGTCATTTTGCCAGTTGGAATTTCGTTTTATACTTTTCAGACCCTTAGTTATTCCATTGATATTTATAGAGGCAAGATGAAACCCGAAACTCATTTGGGTCGTTTCGCTCTCTATGTCAGCTTCTTTCCGCAATTGGTAGCTGGCCCAATTGAACGAGCTTCTAGGCTTTTGCCGCAATTTAAGCTAGAACATGACTGGAATGCTGTAAGAGCTCGTGATGGTTTGGTTTTGATGCTTTGGGGCTTTTTTCGCAAAATCGTGGTTGCAGACAATATTGCGCTTTTTGTCAATTCTGTTTTTGAGAATGATCAAAACTTTGGTGGTCTTAGTGTACTACTAGCTGCTTATATATTTACTTTCCAGGTCTATTTGGATTTTGCTGCTTATTCTGAAATTGCCAGAGGAGCTGCTAAAGTAATGGGCTACGACTTAATGATCAACTTCAAAAGACCCTATCATGCGACCTCACTTACCGACTTGTGGCAACGCTGGCATATCTCACTTATGACTTGGCTTCGAGATTATATTTATGTGCCGATAACTTCTTCCAAAGATCCGATGTGGAAAAAATCAAGGAATTTGATTCTGGTATTTTTATTGAGTGGTTTATGGCATGGTGCAAGCTGGACTTTTGTTGTATGGGGTTTATTACATGGTATTTTTCTGGTGATTGAAAATCTGACTAAAGTAATTCGTCAGAGGATTTATGATTGCTTTTTCACTCAATCATCAAGAATTAAATTCTTTATCAAAAATACGATCACTATTACCATATTGAGTGTAATAGGTCTTTTCTTTAGAGCATCCAATATTGAACAAGGTATAAGTATGATAGCCAAAGTTTTTGATTTGACTAGTTATCGTCTTGATTTTGGTTTGCAAAATTATAAGCTCTTGATCTTTTGTATGTTTGTGATGGCTTTGATTTTAATTACTGAAGCTGTTGAAGAGAGATTGTCATGGGAAGTGATGTTCTTGCAAAGCTCGCTGGTCTTTCGTTGGACTATTTATTCTTTGATGATTATGGCTTGTTTTGCATTCGTTGCAATTAAATCACAGCCATTTGTTTATTTCCAATTTTGACAATGAAAAATACTATAACTAAATTTCTATATTTTCTACTTTTCTTTTTGTTGCTGAGCTTTATTGTCTCAACCTTTTATAACAATTATCAAAAAAATCAAGATCAGAGTATTGCTGATGTCAAAAAGATACCTGAGTTGAAGACGCTGATTATGGGCGATTCTCAATGTCTGAGAGGGATTGATCCAAGGGTCTTTGATTCGGCGTTTAATTATGCTTCTGCAGGTGAAAGTATCATCGTTTCTTACTATAAATTAAAAGACTTATTAGAAACAAGGAAGGATATAAAAAAAATAATTTTGACATCGACTCTTGGATATTTTGGTGAAAGCAAGTCGAATTATTTTCCAAGGCTTTATCTATGGAAAGAGATGATTGATTTTAAAGAGATTGCACAGATCAAGCACGAATCTTTTGCGTCTTTTTGTAGAGTTCTCAAATATTATTTCTTTGCATATAAAGGTATTAGAGAAGAGTACTTTGATAAGCGCTTCGCTGATATTCCAGAGGAGATACCTTACTACAATGGCTTTAGACCTAAGCCGACAGGTTACTATTTTGATGTCACGCAGATAGCGGATAAACAATTTAAAGACAAGAAACTATTTGATGAATCCTTGTGGATTTATTTAAATATGTTTTTGGAGCTTGCTCAAAAGCATGGAATTCAAGTGACGATGGTAAGGATGCCGGTTTCGCAGAGATATCACGATAAAGTAATGTCTTATATCACGCAGGATAAATTAGCAGAGCGTTGTCTTGAATTAAAAAAGAAATTTTCAGATTTTGAGTTCTTGGATTATTTCAATATATATTGGGGACAAGAAGAGCAGTTAATGTTTGATGACACTCATTTAAATGAGGCGGGTGCTTTGGAGTTTTCTAGGCTTGTGGTTGATTCATGCTCAAATAAACACTAATTAATTGATATTACAATGTTGGATTGACGGTGCTGCTTTTATTAGTTTGCTACAATTATCACAATGCCAAAATTGACTTCAGCTGAAATCCTCGAACAGACAAAACAATTACCTGGAATCTCTGTTGCGGCAGTGCAGCTTGTTTCTTTGATCGATACCCTCGAACCACAAGGGAGAGAATAGCGAAGCTTGTTACTCAAGATGAAGTTATATTTGCTCAGTGCTTTAAGCATGCAAATTCAGCTGCCTCTGGTTCGATGCGAGAGTTGAAAACTATTAAAGAGATTGTAGATTTACTTGGTTTTGGATATATAAAAAAAGCAGCACTCTTTGTCGCTGCCAAAAGTATTATTGATGATCCTAATATTTGGTTTGAAAGTGTTTTTGTGGCAATAGCAGCTGAGTTTTTAGCAAGAAAATCTGGAATGGACAAAATTGAAAGTGATCAAGTTTATATGGCTGGTTTATTTCAAAACTATGGTGCTTTTTTGCTCAAGACTGCCTACCCTAATATTTATGCACGTGTGACTGCTGTTGATGATTTCAAATTGCGTATGGAAAGAGAGAGAGAGGAGTTTGGATATACTTACCCTCTTGTTTCTGCATTGGTTTTAACCAATTATGGTTTACCTGATAAGGTCATTGGGATAATCAAAAAACAAGAGCTTGTTTATACCAAGGGTTACCAGAAAGAAAATATTTATATTGAAATTGCACGGATTTTGTCTAAGATTCAAGCTCAAAAAATTGATATTGGACTTATTAGAGAGCATTTGGGGGTGGAAGGTATTGAAGCTATGGTTATGAATTCGGGATTGAACTTAGTTGACATCAACGAAAAGTCCTTGGAAGACATTAAAGTTATTGTTAGTGAGTTTGTATAATAGCCGCCCTTGAATAAACAATTCTTTAATTACAGTTGTATTCAGAGTAAAAGAGTCTAGAGTTTGTTTAATTTAGCTTGCCTAAACAAATTTGTATAATCAGTGTATTGAGATCTAGCTTCTATCAAGTCTTGTTCGTTAGTTATTTTCCAAGACCTCCATATCGTTATCAAACCAATTTTGTCACCTGCCAGTATATATTTGTAAAGCATTGCTTCCCCAAATCCCGGAGTAGAATTAAGAGAAGGGCATTCCATGTAAAGCTCTACTGTTTTAAGACCGTGCTGCCCGTGATTGGTGAAATCTGATCGTCTGAAATCTTTACAGGTCTTTTCATTAAGTGGACCTTTATGGTCCATCAGGTTATGAAAGGCTTGGTAATCAGTTGCTACTGCTATACCGTCGAATCGAAGTGTAATCATATCTTTCCAGGAAGCTAGGCTCTGACCATTGGGTGTGAATTCACCGATAAAGCCATTCGGCACCGGACTACTATAAACACTTTGCCATTCTTTTGGTATGTTCAGGCTGAATCTGTAATTCCCAGTAGGACCTTTCATATCAAGTGTTTGAGCTTCGACTTTACTAAGGTCTAGTTTTTTATTTGCTTGAGCTGAGCAAGACAAAAGTGATAAAAGAGCAAGTGAAAATATCAAAGGACTTAGTTTCATCAGTTTAGTATATCAAGTTGAGTCACTGATGGGTTTAACAGCTACTGACCAATGCTTTTTGTCGATAACCAAAGCATAATATACGACGGGGGTCTAAGTTGTGCTTGTCTGACATTACCCATGTTCACCCCTTGTTCGCGACTACGGCGTGGCTAGTGAAGTGAACCCACTCCAGTAAACTAGACAGAGTTGTTACAATTAGGAGGCAATTATGACTAGTACAAAGTTAAGTAAAGAGCAATTGGCAGAAATTGAGACAAGGGTCAGGGACGGAGACAAAGTTAAAGACTTGGCGATCGAGTATTCGGTGACGAGTAAAACTATCTATAACCACATCAAACAGGTAGCAAGTGCAGACGGCACTCTACTTGAATTAAACAAACTCAAACGTGAGAATAAATCGCTCAAAGAGCTAGTAGGCTTGATTACATACGAACTTAACAAGGAAAAAAAAGTGCTTTAATCGAATCTGCGCATTCTTCTGAGGAAATTTATCTCAGCAAAGCTCAACTCTCGAATATCCTGCATCTAGGCAGGTCTACTTTCTATTACAAACGCAAAAAACCAGAGCAAGATAGAGAATTTGCAACAGAAGTCATAAATGTTATGGAGTGCAATCCTAGCTATGGTACTGAAAGGATTGCTATTGCAATGGGTAGAAGCGAAAATAAAGTTCGAAGAATTAAACAGAAGTTTAATTTATATCCAGTTCAAAGCAAACGAAGACCAAAGAGAAAAAGAGATTGCAAAGCAGAAGCCCCCTATCCTAATCTAGTAAGGGATTTGACTGTTATCGCTCCTCGAACAGTTTATGCTAGTGACTTCACAGATATTAGATTTGATAGAAGCTTTGTCTATTTAGCAACCGTAATTGATCTCTATACTAGAGAAATTGTTGGCTGGAAGCTTGGCACTAGACATACTTCGGAATTTGTCAAGGCGGCTCTAGTAGACGCTATCCATCGAACTGGTTGTATTCCACAAATCATTCATAGTGATCAAGGTAGCGAGTATCAATCGTATGATTACACCACCTTGGTCAAGTCGTATGATATTAAAATCTCAATGAGCAGAAAAGCATCACCATGGCAAAATGGTTTTCAAGAGTCATACTACTGTGGATTCAAAGAAGATCTAAGAAAAAGGGTCAGGTCCCCAGAATCACACTTTGAAAAAATGTATGATTTATAAAAACAGTTGATCAAAATTTTGACTATTACACATCCATTCACTTAAATGCTCTCTATCTATCAAGATGACTCCCAATTTGTTTGCAACTTTTTTAGCTGGTTCAGAACACAGGTTATTAGTTATTACCATGGCGGAATCTACTCCAAAAAAATCCTTTGCTGTGTATATCTCTTGTACCGCTCTGATACCAGACTTGCGATTTCTACGTTTACATTGAATAGCTGTTTTATGACCATCCTTTTCAATTATTAGATCTGCTCCATAGTCGCCAGAAGTAGGGGTTACTTCAACTTGATAACCTGAATCAAGGAATAATTTTTGAATTAAATTTTCAAATTCTATACCATCAAGTGTTTCTGTGTCGTTAATTCTTAAAGAATCAAATTCTTTTCTATAATCTAGGTCATGAAGAATTCTGTCTTTAAAACTAACAATTTCACAGTTCCTTATGTATTTTAACAGTCTACGCAAATCATGTTTTGCAATGGTCAAAGCTACTCTGCCTTTGTTTTTAGTATGATAAACAGTAAATGATTTATTGGCATTAAGCCAAAATTCTTTTTTGCCATCAGAGGGTACTTTAGACTCAATGTGTTTTTTTATGAGAGAGGACAATTCTTCTCTGGTTAGGAATTGATAAGCTGGAGACTGTCTATCGGTCAAGCTCCTATAGAGTGGGTTTATTAGCCGTATTTCTTTTTTAGGATCATACTCAGCCATTGCTCCAAAAAAATCTCTCGCTTTATTTAAATCATTTTTTGCTATTACAAAAGCTGGTCTTGTTTTATTCCACTTCTTGTGTACAGTGAATTCGCTTCCATTTTGACCTAATTGTATTAATTCGGTGCTGCTTTGATCTGCTTCATCCAGCTGATGTTTAATTTGATCAATCATATTCTTCATACTCTGATTGCACAGTTTGGCAAAAGCTTCAGTGTGTATAGAAATTTCATTAGCTTCATCGATGTTTTCAAGAATCCCAAGAGCTCTTCTCACTTTATCCTCATCATTTTTTTTTAAGGCTATGATTTTATGATTGTGATCAGCCCTTCTTCTATAAACAGTTAATTGATCCTTAGAACCTGGTATTTCAAAAGTACAAAAGTCTTGTTCCCATTCTTCTGGTTTCATTAGTTCAGGTACTTTTGATTTGAGATTTACAATTAGTGTATTTAACTCTCGATTTTGATGTCCTTGAAAGATGGATTTTGACCTCAGACTATGAGCAGTTAAAGCTTGTTCATGATCTATATCCATAACTGGATAAATACCCATAGCGTCTTTCAAAATTTGCTCATTTGCACCAGGGATATCATAGAAATGACCGCTCCCTTTATACGCATGTAGAAGACCGCGTTTTGTTTCGATGGCCTGTTCTTGCTGCTTAGAACCAAAATCCAAGCCAATAGATTGAAATAGTTTTCTCGATCTACTAGGGCTGATACCAATTTTGTGGGCAAAGGGTTTATTTGCTAGTCTCATGATAACAAGATAACATAAATCAAGGTGATGCGTCAAGACTTGATTGGCGGATTCCTACTGGTCAACCAACGGGGCGCATCTTCACGAACTAGGGGACGCGTCAGCCTTTTTGAGCTTTCCATAATAAGAAATTCGGTTAGAGATTTCTTGACGCTGCTTCGAGCAAGATCTGGCTTTGCCAGATATGTGGGTCATGCTTTGGTTTTTGAAATAAGGGCTTGCCACAACCACGTAAAGGCCTTCGGAGGGCTAGTGAAGATCAAGAGTTTGAGTCTCGTTATTTAACCATTTTAATAAGAAGAGAGGATATTGTATGGAGCCAACGAGACTCCATCCTTCGGAAATGCGATGCATTTCACTCGGATACGACGGGGGTCTAGACAAAAGAAAAGACACCCGCTAGGGGTGCCTTTCTTTTGTTTTAAAATGGCGGAGACGACGAGACTCCATCCTTCGGAAATGCGATGCATTTCACTCGGATACGACGGGGGTCTAAGTTGTGCTTGTCTGACATTACCCATGTTCACCCCTTGTTCGCGACTACGGCGTGGCTAGTGAAGACAGTAAGTTCAAGTTTCGTTATTTCAGCACTTAGACAAAAGAAAAGACACCCGCTAGGGGTGCCTTTCTTTTGTTTTAAAATGGCGGAGACGACGAGACTCGAACTCGCGGCCTCCGGCGTGACAGACCAGCGCTCTAACCAACTGAGCTACGCCTCCGCGCATACATCTTGATTTTCTGTTTCTTATAGTTATATAAGTTACAGTCTTTCAAACAATGCTGTAAAATATTAGCATAGGAATTTATGAATAAATCTGCATATACCCTTTTATTAATAAATCTTTTTCTATTGCTAAAACCCTTTAGTGCACTTGCTATGTCTAGCCAACCAATCTTTCAACTAAAGATTAATAAAGTTGAAACAAGTGGTTTGAGATTTAGGGTTTTGCCTGAGACGATTGTTGATACTGAACTTAGTTTAGAGGGAGATCTTTTTAGTGCTTTCATGGATGAGAAGGCTTGCCAAATTATTAAGGTGCCAGCAAGAACTAGAATTATTGGCAATATAGTAGAACTCCAAAGGCCAAGTTCATTTAAGCGTGACGCCAAGTTACAAGTGCACGTAAACAAGTTGATGTTCTTTGATGGCACTACAGTCAAAGTGAGTGCGGATTTTAGTTCTAAAGAGAGTATGCAAGATGATGAAAATCCAAATGCAATTAAATCATTCGCACGTAAGTTAGTAGAAGATACTAGTCAAGTTGGAGCTAGTACTTTGGTTGGTGCTGTTGATTCCTTGCAGTATGCTGGCATTGGCACTGCATTTGCAACAAGTGGAATCTCCACTTTGGTTGGTGCGGGGATTGGACTTGGAATGGGTTTGTTGGGTACTGTTAAAAATCATGGTGAGGATTTGGTGAGTAATGGTTTTGATCCGATTAATCTCAAACTAGAATCGGATTTTGTTTTTCTCGAAGACTTACCTATAATGGAGCAGCCACTTGAAGTTATGAGCGCAAAATTATTAGGGCTAGGGATTACTGTTAATAATATTTCTAAGCACTACTCCAATAGTTATGGTGACTATCTTTTACTTGACGTGAGACTCACTAATAATAGTCCTGGCGAACTATTTATGGGAGACTTTGTGCTCAGTTCTACAAGGCATATTCTGCCTGTCTTTAATAATCCTTTACTTGCTAATAATGGACTAATAGACCTAGGGCAAGATAAAGCCGAGAGTGTTAAGCTTGCTTTCTCACTGGGATCAATAAAAGGGAAGGATGATTATCAATTGATGATGGTAAACCCTGTGACTCAGGAGATTATTGCTAATACAGAGATTGATATTGCAAGCTATTTGTAATGGATCAAAAGAACGATGATCAATTTTTTGATGCTCTTGTCAATGCTGACATGAATGATATCGACATTGAATCATTTAATGCGCATTCAGATATGATTGGGCTTGATAAAATTCATGAAGCCAAACCTTATGATGAATCAGAAATATTTGCAATTAGTGATGAGTACTACAAAACCAAAGGTATTATGGCTTGGAGTAATAGGGCTGCCAAAATAGTACCGCACAAAGTTGGTACTAATTATCAAGCGGCTTTAGCTTTTGCCCATCTTGTCAAAGCTAATATCAAAAACTATTCTTCGAAAGAACGTATAAATATACTTGAGTGTGGTGCCGGCTCAGGACGTTTCTCGCGCCAGCTCTTGCACGCCTTTCAGGCATTGGGTTTGCAGGGTAAGTGTCGTTTGTTGATTACTGATTATTCAAAACGTAATCTCGAAGAAATCAGAGATAGTTCGATGTTGGATGAGTTTGAAGAAGGTGATGACTATAAATTAATTGAGTTTGATATTGTCAATTCCAGTAGGGGTACCAATCTTGATGATAAACGTTTTAATTTAAACAATGTCGGTGCTGTGTTTCTACATTATGTATTAGATGCTTTGCCGCTTACTGTTTTACGTAACAAAGCAGATCAACAAGAAGAACTTTATCTCACGACTTATCGAAGAAAAGATCAGGCTTACGATTTACTGGAGAACGATTTTTTCCAAGCACGCTTGCAGCTTAATGAAAGCTGGCAGCCTTATGATTGGTCCATACAAACTGAACCAGAACGCTATTACCATGAGCATTTGCAAGAGTTTTATAAACATAGTAAAGAAGAATTTTATTATTGTTATTCAGCATTGCGAGCCATTGATAATATAAATAGATTGCTTGATGATAGAGCATTTATTCTTAGCTCTGATATTCTTGCTTGTCGTGACAAGCGCTATGTGGTTGTTGGTAACTCTGTTGCTCATGCAATTGATAGTGAGTTTATTCTTGCTTTGCAAAAGCAACAAGGCAACTTTGGTTGTATTATTAATGAACCGGATAAAAATCTCTCGCGTCTCTTGATTACTAAGTCCCCAAATGTATTAGATGACGTGAGACCAGTTTTTGAAGAGCACTATCTTCTTGAGAACAATATTACTAAATATCTAGAGATAGAAAAGGCACTCGATCACTTGATCAAAGGTAATGACCCAGAGAGTTTGCTTGTGCTATTGCGTCAGTTCACTAAGCTAGCGCCTCATTGTGCAACCACTTATAAGTTTTGGTCAGAATATTACAAGATGATCAAAAAAGATAATTATGCGATGGAAGCACTTGCCAAAGCAACTTGCCTAGACTTCTGGGGTGATATCTAATTGGGATTGAGTTTGCGCAACTCATCAACAATCCTTACAACTTCCTCATAAGAATTAACTTCAACAATTTGGGCACGTTTCTTGCCCGCTCCCTGCATGCCGCTAGTGTAGCTCACTATGTGGCGACGGCTTTCTCTGATACCAACATTCTCACCCTTGTATTCTATAAGCATTTTGCAATGCTTAAGTGCAAGTTCTAGTCGAGTGGCAACATCAGGCTCAGGTAGTTTCTCTCCAGTTTTAATAAAATGGTTTACTTGTTTTGAGAACCAAGGTTTGCCCATGGTGGCGCGGGCAATTGCCATTCCCGCCGCTCCTGTTACTCTCATTACTTCTTCAACGTCATCAAGGTCTTTAATGTCACCATTGGCAAAGACTGGAATTGAGACGGCTTGAACTACTTTGGCTATTTCTTGCCAGTTGGCTGTCCCGCTATATTTTTGTGCGCGGGTTCTACCATGAATAGTAAGTGCTCGCACTCCTAGTTCTTCAAATCGTGTTACCAACTCAACGACATTCTTTTCTTCATCAGACCAGCCCAACCTGGTTTTAACTGTCACTGGCAAGTTTGTTGCTTTGATTACGGCTCTGACAATCTGGGCAGCCAGCTCTGGCTCGCGCATCAATGCCGCTCCGTCCATGCCTTTGACTATCTTTGCTACAGGACAACCCATATTGATATCAACAAACTTGGCACCGGCTTCCTGGGCGATTTGAGCAGCTTCTGCCATTACTTCTGGCTCATGTCCAAAAATCTGAATGCCCGTCAGCTCATCACCTTCAGGAATGTCCATGCGTGCACTATGTCGATGATCTTTAGAATTCTTCTTCGCGTAAGTGAGTGACTTAGAACTAAGCATCTCAGTAGAAAGTAAAACATTAGGATCAAATTCTCTGCAAAGTTGCCGATAAACTATATCAGTCACTCCTGCCATTGGCGGGATGTAGACGTAGCCATTAAGCTCAAGATTGCCTATCTTCGTAATCTTATCCATTCCGGGTTATTACAGTATTACGTTTCTCGATGAAATTAATTCAAACGACATGTAACTTGATTATTAATTATAGCTCGTCAGATTTACTTTCTTCTTTCTTCTTCTCTTTTTCAGCGTCTTTCTTAGCTTTCTCTTCAGAGTATTTTGTGTCAAGAGCAGTAATGATATCGAGAACAGCTTTATCAAGTACTTTAGCTTCTTTACCAATCATGCCCTTAAGTACGTCTACAGCCTTCATTAGTTGCTTGTCTTGAGCATCTTCTGGCAGTCTCACACCATATTTTACATTGGGGTCAAAGAACCAAGGACCGCGACTTTGCTCGTAATCTAGTTTTTCTAATTTAACTTCATGATCTGGCTTGATACCTTTTTTGTTGATATCGGTTTTGTTAGGTGTAAGGTATTTAGCGATAGTTACATTGACTCCACTACCATCACCAAGCTTGTTAATTGCCTGAACCAAGCCTTTACCAAAAGTAGTTGTACCAACAATCTCAGCGCGACCATTGTCTCTTACCGCACCACTAAAAATTTCACTAGCACTAGCACTGTTGCTGTTTACCAGTAGTACAAGAGGTTTATTAGATGAGACTATCTTGCGAGAATTAAATGAACTGACGTAGCCATTTTTATTTACGGTACTGACGATGACTCCATCATTAATAAACATGTCTGAAATAACCATGGCATTATTCAATAAACCACCAGGGTTATTTCTTAGGTCAATGATGAAGCCTTTGGCTTTGTCATTGATATTGTCCATTGCATCAAGCAATTCTTCAACAGTGTCTTTAGAAATAAAAGTACTAAGGCGAATATATCCAAGATCATCAAAAATAATTTTGGCTTGACCGTCAGGGATAGAACGAATTGGAATTATCGCACGGGTAATTGTCTTGCTAATTTTTTCTTTATCACGTTTGACCGTTAGCACAACATCTGTGCCTACCGCTCCACGAATCATTTTGGCTGCATTCTCAATTGACAATCCAGATGTATTTTTACCATCGATTTCTACAATTAAGTCATTAGGTCTCAAGTCAGCTTTGGAACCAGGAGTTCCTTCAATAGGTGCAATGATGATTACTTGCCCAGATTTATCCAAGCCAATTTGAATACCAACGCCAGTAAGCTCAGCTTCAATTGATTCCTTCTCTTCTTCAAAAGCCTTACGATCAAGGAAGCGAGTGTAACGATCACCAAGTGAGGTGACCATTGTTTTAATTGCGATTATTGCTTCTGCTCTTGTTTCGAGGTATGGATCGTAGCGATGTCTCCAAATTTCCCAATCTTGATTATTGTAGTGTTGGTCAACATAGTCGCTTTTGATGATTCTCCAAACTTTATCGTAAAGTTTGATTGGCGCAACTTCGGGATATTCAATTTCTTTTCTAGGCTCCGATTTTATGCGAATAGCATTGACTGGAACAATAGTACAAAACAAAAGTATGAGTAGGAAAATTTTACGCATCAGATCCATTATATAAGGGAATGGGAATTAGGGAATAAACATCCTGTAAAACCCCGTTTTGCTAGTGATGTCGACACGAAGAAGGTCGGAACGGTGCGGCGCACTAGTTCCGTTAGTAAAGATAAAGGGAACTTTCGCAGGAAGTCGAAGAGAGAATAGAGAAATTCCGACGATTCTCTATGTCCTATTTGCTATTTCCTCAATAACTGCTCCTTGTTCAATTGCACGTAAATATCTAATCTGTGACTTAACACTGCTCTGTAACCAAGATGATTGCATTGCAAGAGCTACTGTTTCTGCGGTTTTTTGATTATCAACTACTGCTATTAGGGTAGAACCGGCTCCAGAGAGCATTGTTCCAATAGCACCAGCTTCCACGCCCGAATCCAAAACACATTGCATACCAGGTACTAGTTGCGCCCTATAGTGTTGATGTAGTCTATCTTTAAAGCATTGTTTTAACACTTCTGTGTTTTTAGTGGCTAGTGCAGCAACCAAAAGACTACTATAGCCAATATTGAAGATTGCATCTTGGAACTCAACATGGCTTGGTAAAATTGATCTAGCACTTGCAGTTGGAACTTTAAAATCAGGAGTGACTGCTACAAAAAATAAACTTTGATCCCAGTCTAATTTCACAAAACGATGTTGACTATCTGCATAAATACAAACTACCAAACCTCCAACTATAGCTGGTGTAATGTTGTCAGGATGCCCATCTAGCTGGGTACCAATTTTGAGTAATTTCTTTTGGTCATAGGGATTGCCGAGTATTTCATTTGCTGCCATTAAGCCAGCGATAATTGCAGTACTGCTAGATCCAAATCCGCCTGTTGTTGGAATATCCGCTTCAAAATGTATTTGTATTGAAGGTGTTTCTTGCTGTTCTTTTTTGAAAACATAATCAAAAGCACGATAAACCAAATTGTCTTTAGAGTATGGAATTTCAGATTCAGTTATGTTGGAACTGTACACAAGTTCACTGTTCTTTTTGTCTAGTACTTTAAATTGATACTGGTTATATAAATTTAATGCAAGACCGATGACGTCAAAACCAGGTCCAAGATTGGATGTACTGGCTGGTACTTTTACTCTAAATTCCTTCACAAGCTTTTTATACCATAGAAGCATGAGCAATTCTCTATCTAGATAAGAGCAATCTCATGTTTTGAAGATCTTCTCTTGTGGAATATGACTATTATGGCAAGAGATCCAGCTTTAGAGAATTTATGTATGGCGTTAATAGCAGTATTAAGGTCTATGGATATCGCTGACGAGATGCCGACTTATTTAAGCAGCAAAGCTCGAGAGATTAATGCTTTAGCTGCTCACGAAGCCCTCAAAAAAAATATTCCTGATGATGCTTTTCAAAGACTTTTGGATGTTCGAGATAAATCAAGAGTGAGTAATGATATCGACCTTGCAACGAAGGAAGATTTGCTCAAGGAAATGGTCAGATTAAAACCTGCAATCGAGCGAATTAAAAGTAGTGGTTTTAAATTAATGCTCGAGCGTTTTATGTCTGCTCACGAACTTGCTGTCTATCTGAGTGATGTTGTTGACGAAATTCTAGTGCAACCAAAAACAAAATCTGTTTAGCTAAACAACTGTTAAAATGAAGTTACCTTGCTTCAAAACCTTTCTGAGATTCAAAAATTAAGAGCAACCATCAAAACAAACGATGGATGGTGGACAAGTGTTTTGGTCGCTCCTTGTGCCAATAGATTAGTGCAATTAATTGCAGATTTTCAATTCATTAAACCAAATCATCTTTGTTATTTTTCTTATTCACTTGGAATCTTGGCAGTTTATTTTTTTGCGAAGGGTGAATATATGGATTTGCTTATTGCTGCAATCTCCGTGCAAGCATCTTTTGTTTTTGCAATTATGTCCGAGCAACTTGCTCGTTATCGTCAAGATTTTTCTGGCTTAGAGTTTTGGTTAAACCAAGTCAGTGACAGACTCAAACTTTTTTTGTATATCTTTGCTTTGGCTTGGGGATTTTTTAATGAGCATGTTACAGAGTTTTATATTAGCTTTGCACCATTGAATCAACTGATTAATTTATTTTTTGACGCTGATACCTTATTTATGATGCCAATGAATCTGCAGTTGGTTTTGATGCTTGCAAAACCTGTACCCAGTTGGTTTATATGTCCGCTTGCGATCTTGGCATTTTTATTTATCGATTTTGTTAATCAGAAATTGGAATTACCAGTCGCGACTATTAAAAAAAATCATATGAGAATGCCAATTTCAAGATTTAATATCGGTGAACAGGGTTTACTAATTAGTCTTTTAGCAGCTTTTGACATGGTTTTAACACTATTTGTGCTATTAAGCCTGTTTGGAGCTTGGAATTCATTGATTTACCTAACAAGGAGAGGTTTATTCAACGATTCATTAAATCCCAAGTAAATCCTTAAGTTTACAAATATTTAACACATAGATACTGGGGATTTGCTAGTATTTGAATTCTCGAGTTTGAAAGATAAACAAGAGGCAGTAGACTGAAAACTGAATAATATTACGGAATTATGAATTATTTCCTGTTCAATTTAAATTTGAGTAGGCCAATCTGATAATCTGAACATTCGACACTTATCGTTCTAACGGTAAGTCTCAAAGGTGTGTTCCAGAATATTAGGTGGCAAGTTAGGACAATTATAATAGAGATCACTTTGTGATTTCTATAAACTAAAATGCAATGTCATGGAGAGTTTGATCCTAGCTCAGGACTAACGCTGACGGTATGCCTTATACATGCAAGTCGAACGGTAAGGTCTCTTCGGAGATACACGAGTGGCGGACGGGTGAGTAACACGTAGGAATCTGCCCTTTAGCGGGGGACAACCAAGAGAAATCTTGGCTAATACCCCATATGACGAAAGTTGAAAGATTTATCACTAAAGGAGGAGCCTGCGTTTGATTAGTTTGTTGGTGAGGTAAAGGCTCACCAAGACTACGATCAATAGCTGGTCTGAGAGGATGATCAGCCACACTGGGACTGAGATACGGCCCAGACTCCTACGGGAGGCAGCAGTGGGGAATCTTGCGCAATGGACGAAAGTCTGACGCAGCAATACCGTGTGCGGGAAGACGCTCTGTGGAGTGTAAACCGCTGTCAGGTGGGACGAAAGAAATGACGGTACCACCAAAGGAAGCACCGGCTAACTCTGTGCCAGCAGCCGCGGTAATACAGAGGGTGCAAGCGTTGTCCGGATTTATTGGGCGTAAAGCGTCTGTAGGCGGTTTGATAAGTCTGAAGTGAAAGAATGGAGCTTAACTCCATCCCCGCTTCGGAAACTATTAAACTAGAGAATGTTAGAAGTAAGTGGAATTTCCAGTGTAGCGGTGAAATGCGTAGATATTGGAAGGAACACCAGCGGCGAAGGCGGCTTACTGGGACATTTCTGACGCTGAGAGACGAAAGCGTGGGTAGCGAAAGGGATTAGATACCCCTGTAGTCCACGCCGTAAACGATGAGTACTAGTTGTTATGGGAATCGACCCCTGTAGTGACGAAGCTAACGCGTTAAGTACTCCGCCTGAGTAGTACGTACGCAAGTATGAAACTCAAAGGAATTGACGGGGACCCGCACAAGCGGTGGAACATGTGGTTTAATTCGATGCAACGCGAAAAACCTTACCTGGCCTTGACATCCTGAGAACTTAGTAGAGATACTTTGGTGCCTTCGGGAACTTGGAGACAGGTGCTGCACGGCTGTCGTCAGCTCGTGTCGTGAGATGTTGGGTTAAGTCCCGCAACGAGCGCAACCCACGTTGTTAGTTGCCATCATTAAGTTGGGCACTCTAGCAAGACTGCCGGTGTTAAACCGGAGGAAGGTGTGGACGACGTCAAGTCATCATGGCCCTTATGGCCAGGGCTACACACGTGTTACAATGGTCAGTACAACGGGTTGCCACTTAGCAATAAGTAGCTAATCCCTTAAAGCTGATCTCAGTTCGGATTGCAGGCTGCAACTCGCCTGCATGAAGTAGGAATCGCTAGTAAACGCAGATCAGCATGCTGCGTTGAATGTGTTCCCGGGTCTTGTACACACCGCCCGTCACACCACGGGAAATGGTAATGCCCGAAGCCGGTGGTCTAACCCTTTATTGGGAGGAAGCCGTCTAAGGCAGTGCTGTTGACTGGGGTGAAGTCGTAACAAGGTAGCCGTACCGGAAGGTGCGGCTGGATCACCTCCTTTTATGGAGTAAATAGTCTAGATTCTAGATTGTTACGGTCGATCACAGTGAAACTAAATAGGTTGGATACTTAAGCCAACTCAGAGCCTAATTAGTGGAGTGATAGAACAGATAAATCGTTCATAAGGTAACCTACAAACTTGTTTGTTAGTGATATTGAATCAAATTGGATCAAAACCATGATTGCATGTCGATGATCTCTTGAGTTAAGATAAGCACAAGGATACCATAAATAGTATTATTCAGTTTTTAGTTTACATTTTAAATTAAAAGGACCCCTCTTCGGAGAGGTCTTTTTTTTGTTTGATAAAATAGTAATCCAGATTAGAAGAGAAATTTGTATCCCAATTATCACTACTTTTAGTTGATTCTAAATTATTTAGTTTGTTTTGAAAGAAATCTAATGAACTATTTGAAACCTTCCAGGTATACCATTTCTTTGATTTTTATATAGGTTGTATATAGTAGCACTATCTTCTCGACCCACTATGCCATCTTTATTAATATCATATCGCAAATCTTGATTCCTTCTTGCTCGCATAACAGCTGTATGTGTAGAGAGTATTTCAGCTTGCTCTAAGATATTATTATGATTATGATCTACTAGATCAAACATTGCTTCAATAATTAATTGATTGGTATTTTCTTGTAAAGCAAGTTCATTTCCAGTTCTTTTTGCTGCGATAATTTCTTCAAGTACCAAGACGTCTGATTTTACCGGATTGGTTATATGAACTAAGAATGGAGCTGGCGCTGGAGCTGGCGCTGGCGCTGGCGCTGGAGCTGGCGCTGGAGCTGGCGCTGGAGCTGGCGCTGGCGCTGGAGCTGGCGCTGGCGCTGGCGCTGGCGCTGGCGCTGGAGCTGGCGCTGGAACTGGAGCTGGAGCTGGCGCTGGAGCTGGAGCTGGCGCTGGCGCTGGAGCTGGCGCTGGAACTGGAGCTGGCGCTGGCGCTGGCGCTGGAGCTGGAGCTGGAGCTGGAGCTGGCGTTGGAGCTGGAGCTGGAGCTGGAGCTGGCGCTGGAGCTGGAGCTGGCGCTGGAGCTGGAGCTGGCGCTGGAGCTGGCGCTGGAGCTGGAGCTGGCGCTGGAGCTGGAGCTGGAGCTGGCGCTGGCGCTGGAACTGG
>JAQCFG010000018.1 GCA_027618255.1 Cyanobacteriota bacterium | reverse complement strand
AAGCATTACTGTAAATACCATTTCGTCGCTAATATGTGATTTATTCTTCATTACCTGTCTAGTATAATGGGTGCACTACAATGCGGCCCCGTTATTAGGTTGATAACTAATTATGGCTTTACTGTTTTTCTGTTTTTGTGACTTAAGGGCACTTTAATTTCGGTGATCAGCGTCTTTTATATTATCTACAGCCTTGTCTATAGCAGCCATATAATCAGAATGGGATCCATTTAAAGACATTGCTTCAACTACAGGTTCTATAGCATCTATATAAGCTCGAAGATGTCCGACATTAACCAAATCTTCCAAATCATATGCAAGAGATTTTAATTCCACTAGATCACGCGAATCATCTACAGTAAACTCGTCGATTAGTGCGCCATAATCACCGTTAATAATACACTCTATCAACCCATCGCTACAATAACCATGTTTATCAAGAACTAATTCAGCCAATTCTTCCTTACCATCTTCGTCAATTATGCCTTCCTTCAACTGCTCATAGAGAAAGTTCATTTTAAAATCTCTAACTAAGGGATCATCGTCTCCACCACTCTCTTCCAATGCACGAAAATAAGGGGCTCTATCTGCAGAAGGAATTCTATCAATATAAGTATAGACATTAAGTACAAATTCTGCCACACCTGCTGGCAAGTAACGAGCTAAGATGGGAATTTGCTTGTCAAAATCTTCTTCTCCATACAAGAGTATCTTTTTAGGTGGGTAACTTACTTCTTGCTCATTAACTTCTGCTCCAAAATGTTTCAACGTTAGGTCACATAGTTTGATTACATTTGTAACAATATCTACAGCAGATGTATTTACTGAATCCATTGCTTCTAAGCTAGCAATGATATCTCTGACTTCATCCGTTTCTAATCCTAATGCTCTTTTCAATGCACGATCTTTTGCGTCTTCATCAATTAAAACTTTAAAAGAATCATAGCGATCATCTCTTAAGGGTTCAAGGTCGTTCTTTGTCATAACCAACGCTAAATTTAATCCAGAACCTTGAATTTCTCTACCAATTAATTCTGGAACAAGCTCTTCTCTGATAAAATCCTTTATTTCTCTTTCAGCGGAAGAAGCTACTAGAGATCCTTCTGTTCTTACTAGATTATCCATAAACCTACAAACACCATGTAAATTAAACTGAATATTCTCTTCTTTTATAGTAGTTAGTAAAGACTGTAAGTAAGCTAATTTGTTATCACCCGCTCCTGTTCTTTTTTCTGAAAGATCTCCGCCACTAGCAAATGCAAAGACCTCACCAACTCTTCTTTGAGTTTCATTATTAAAACTAAGTTCCAAGGTTTGTATATCTGACGATTTTAGTGGTGTGCAACTATTTTCTACTTGTAGACAGTTATCTCCATCTTTTAGAGTTAATTTACCAAGTTCCCCTTCATGATCAGAAATTACTGCACCTACCAGCCTCTGTGCGTTAATACTATCTCTAAATATTATCTCAGGAATCTTCATAGCTTATTAAAATAACACGTCCCGTCTGGTGATGTCAAGGGGGGGGTGAACAAATAGTCAAGAATTTAACAATTTATTCGATTTTTAACAATTCTAGCACTATCATTGGGTTTCCAGCTCAAGTAGATTGCTTTCCGGTACATGCAAGCTGCTTTCCAGTTTCTGCGATTTCTTATCCGGCCATTTCCGACAAGAATTCAGCTATTACGTATTACTGTCAATTAAAGGATTTTTTGAATTAAGCTACTGTAGTCACTCGTCTAATCTCTGCCCTCATTATCCAGTCAGTCCCTTTGCTGCTCCATCTAGAGTAGTTGTTTATCAATCTAGTCCCCAAATAAATAAATTGATTGCCTTTATTCTTCCAAGTAAGTTTGCACTTGTCCAAGACTTCCCTCTAGTGATCCAAATAGCCCTCTGATTCATTCACTAATTGCAGCAATGCCTCCAATGATTGCAATTAATCATAAAGTTAATGCAGATACTCTTAAAATTAGAGTAAAGACTTTAAAAGCTATTGTATCGCAATTAGAAATCAACGTTTTCAAATTGAAAACAAGGTAATTAACGCATCAAGCAAGAAACAAAATCTTTCCAAGCCCTGAATAGACTAATCCAAAACCTATACAAGAATTTCCGAGGAACTCCAATAGCAATTGAGCCTCGTGTATTACTAGCGCGTCGGCTATGCCTCCTTGCTTCCGTTTAGTTTTTTTAGCTTAGTGTCTGTGGGCTTAGCAGGCAGCTACCTAGCCAAGGGTTTAAAGAAATAGGGGCCGCATTGTAGTGCACTCATTATACTAGACAGGTAATGAAGAATAAATCACATATTAGCGACGAAATGGTATTTACAGTAATGCTTCGTCTAGAGAAAGGTGAGTCTTTAAAAAAGCTAGCCGATGAATATGAGATAGGAGAGTCAACAATTAAACGTTAGAGAAAAGGAAAACATCGTGTTTCAAGTGATTTCAATCCAAGCTGAGCATGGTTAGGAAATAGTAACAGCTGTTGAACAAGGAATGGCTTCTGTTTGCGAGCAAAATCCAGACCTTGATGCTGTTGAGTTTAGATTAAATGGGGAAACAAATGGACTCTATAGTACGAGTCATTATAAATATAATGTTGGAGAATTAAAGAGTATGCTTGATGAAGGTGGTCATACATTTGCTGATTACTTGAAATTTATGGGATTGCAGGCACAAGATTTTGATACTATTGGAAATGCCTTTAATTTTTTTAGTCCTGAATTCTTGTCTGCCCGCTTATCTCAGGATTTCATTGAACGCGATAAGAAACTTTTAATTAAATCCGTTACTTTTAAGAAAGAAACTATGCCTGCAGGTATTAGTGATGAAACAGGTGTAACGATTGATCGGGAAACTAGCAATGCACTTATTGTAGACGTGAAGACGCATCGCCGTTCCTAGTTTCTTACTCCAAAAACTTCTTCACTTCTTTATCAAAATCAGATTCAAACAGTCTATCTTGAACGATTCGATATTTTTCAAACTCACTAGCAGCATGATCTCGAGCAATTTCAGCACTAACCCTACCAGCATCTTGTAGAACTGCCCTGTCATCAAACTCCAAAAACTTATCAAGCCTTTGAGACCAATCCTCCATTGTCATTGGAATTTTACGCTTAGCTTTATCCTCCGCTAATTCCAAATAGGCATTGACGATTCGTCCTAAAGATTCTATTTCTTCTTTAGTTAAATAGTTTTTAGCGATGCTTATGTCTGTTTTGAGGATTTTGCCACCAGGACTATTCTCCCAGTTTGTAAGTCCCATAAAAGGCTTATTACTATCAGCCCGCTCCACTATTAATTCAGCGGCAGTGTGACCATGAATTGCGTAATGCATTTTATTCTGTACCTTAGCAAAGAATTCTTTTGTAGTTGGTGCATCTTTATTGTAATCAACACTGGTTGTATAAATATCTGTAATTTTTTGGTAGAATTTGCGCTCACTAAGGCGAATCTCTCTAATGTCTTCAAGTAACTTCTCAAAATAGTCTTCGCCAAGATAGCTACCATTTTCAAGTCTCTTCTTGTCTAAGACATAACCTTTGATAGCAAATTCTTTAAGCACTTGAGTTGCCCACTGTCGAAACTGAGTCGCTCTTTTGGAATTAACTCTATAACCAACAGAGATAATGGCATCCAAGTTATAAAATTGGGTATCATAGGTTTTGCCATCCGAGGCAGTTGTCCGGAATTTCCGGATAACTGAATCTTGGTCCAACTCACCATCTGCAAAAATGTTTTGAAGGTGTTCGCTTACAGTACGAACATTGACATCAAACAACTCAGCCATTAACTTTTGAGACAACCAAATAGTCTCATCTTCATATCGGACTTCTATACTGTGCTCTTGAGCTTGAGAAGTGAAGATCAGAAATTCAGCGGTGCTGTTTCTGATTTGTAATCTGTTTTTCTTGCTCTCTTTGCTCATTTAAAATCTCGGACACTTACATACATACTAGCATGTCTAAAAGTCTCTTAATTACTACAATATCAATGTTAAATTCTTGCTCAAAGTCGCTGAAACAATCCATTGTGGGGTGCCATTTATTAAACTCGAAACCTCTCCTGGTATTTATTCTTATAACTTGTGTAAATCAGCTCACAAAACTCTTGCCAAGTTGTTATTGGAGGATATTTTTCCCAAAGCTCCTCGTACTCTAGCATGTTTTCTGAAACACTTTTCATGAATTGAAAAACTGGATTTTTGTTCTCATTATCATCTTGCGGGAAGGAGTATTGATCTCCTTTGGAACCAAATGCATAGACCGGATGTCCTGGATCACAGTTGTGTAGCATGGCAGAAAAAAAATAAGGATCTTGTTTGACACCATCAACAAGTATTTTAAAAATCATCAAACGAAAAGAATATGGTTCTTGAATATCTAGCCGTAAACGCAAGCTATCACAAATTCCAAGTATAGTAGAGAGTTGAATATTCTCATCTGACTGTTCCAGTCTTGAAATAGTCTGGGAGCTTATTCCAGTTACTGCAGAAAGATCTTTCTGGGTAATATTCTCTACTTTTCTTTTGGCTTTAATCTTGGTTACTACTTTTGACCAATATTGCTGAATAATCCGTTCCATCTTTTTTCTATATACTCCTTAAATTTGTTCCTTAAGCCCGAATTGATCTGCGTTTCGCTTTCGATAAATTGATAAATCAAATCCAAACGCTTCTCAAAATCCTTGACTATATTCAAAAGCACTCTCTCACTGAAACCAAAACTCTCAGACAAGATCTGAAGATGTTTAGATTTAAGGTCTTTCATTTTTGGTTTGTCTTCATTTGGTCTGAGAGACAAGGCCATGTAATCAACACCATCATAATAGTTCGCAAAAACCATATCGTAGATTGGAGTAAGGTTTAAGGCATCTTTTTCACGGAACATAGCAAAGTTTTTCAAATGTGCATCAGTATTACCCAGTAAAATACAGGCAAGAATTCTTCTCAGTAATTTCTCCACATCAGCCTTAGTACAGAGGCGACTTTGATTCATATAGTCAGCCATACCCTGGTAAGTTCCACCATCATATTTATCGCTAGATTCAATATTCAATAGCTGAGTAAATTCTTCAAAAGCTAATTTCTCTCCATTTGCATTTCTGTCAAACCTTTTCACGAAGAGTGTTTGCCCTAAACCTTCAAGTTCTGATATCTCGACTTCGGCAACTTGATCATTGAATAAAAGAATCTCGGTTGTTTTCATAGTCAAAAATTCATTCTCAACTATTAATGGATATTGACCTCCTGATAATTTTGCAATGTGAGTAGAAGCTTCTTTATAAATTACTGGATGAAAATCAGTCCCCTTCTTTACTACAAGTAATTTTGGTTGAACACCAGAGATAGAAGCTCGCGCACGTAGACTAAGTTCATGGAAATAATCTTCTGTATCAATTTTGATTTCGTAATTAGGATTCGGGTCAACAATTGTTACTGCACCAATCAAATCATAACCAAAAGCCATTAATAATTTAAAACGATCAGTTTCTTTAGCTCCTATTGCTTTGGCTTGCATCTTCGCTAATGGACCTTCTGCAATTAAATTATCGAAAAACGGGTGCAAAACATTTTGACTCAAGTGTTCTCTTCTACTTACAGGCAATCGAGTTGAAATAGAGATCCCTTGCTTTTGAAATTCTTCATCATAAACAAATAAATAATCACCACCTGGCCTTTGCTCTAAAATGCCAGCAAGGCTCTCCTTGTTTCGAAAATAAACTTTAGCCCAACTATTGTCTGCCATAATATCAAATATATTGGATATTATACCGCAGAATCCAATCAAATATCAAATATATTTGTAATAATTGTCATTTTAATATTAAATATCAATCTTATTTGATATTTACGATAAAATTAGTATAGATATCAATTATATTTGATAATTTAACGTTCTGAGACGAAATAAAGGAAGGTACCCCTTAAACTGAACAATAGTTCTACAGTTTAAGGGGTACCTTCCATGGAGCGCACTTAAGCATGATCCAGACATGAAGGAACTTGCTTTTACTGCTATTACTGATAAACCATCCAGACGAAACAATTTAATGAGTGCACCAGGGGGTAGATATGGAACCTACAGTTTATCGCCTGGGATGCAAAGGCTGAATCAGCATAGGACTAAAGAATCTTAGTTTCGTTACGTAAGCGGTAATCTACCAAACCCCATACTGATTCAAATTCAATTGATGTCCCTCGCCATCAATAATTCGCAAAGTTATATTTGAATTGTTACGTGCCAGTATATCTTTGATTTTGCTGGCGTGTTCAACTGGAACTACGTCATCTAGGCTGCCGTGGACGATGATAATTTCAGCTGCGCGGATTTTGGAGTAGGCGTCTTCTTGGTTCCATAGTTTGTTAAGCAATGGCTGAGCGCGATTGGCGTCGATGCCGGCGGCTTTGAGACTATTGATGGTGTCTTGATCTCGGTCCTTGAGATTGAGAGGAGCAGCTTTAAGTAACAGGCTGGCAAACTGCTCGCCTGTTGGCGCATCTTGATAGATTCGTTTGAGTGAGTGAGCCAGAATAGAAGTACCCAGTGAACTTCCTTCTAGGTATATTTCTTGCATTGGATAGTCAAGCATGATGGCTTGGATTGTTGCTGTGACGTCATTGATGATAGATCTTTGATCGGCTTTGCCGGGATTGCCTGAGTGACCGCGATAGCTAATCATTGCGATATTGAATCCGCGATCTAATAAGGCAACTGCTCTATCGGCTTTGGCAAAGTTGCCGCCTGAGCCATGTAAAAGAATTTTGACTTTCGTGTTTTGAGCTTTGCTGATAAACCAATAAGCTAGTTCAAGCCCGTCTTGAGTTCTTACGGTTTGCATTGTTGCACTTGCTTTGCGCTTGGGAAGCTCTCTTTTGAAAATAGTTTGCGCTTCTTGTATCTCCGCTTTGATAATGTCACTAGCAGTCTTGCCATCATAACTAGCTGGGCTATGAAGAAAACCATATGCCCAGTCTTGGACTTTGGCTGCAAGTGGATTTGGTGATTGGGTTTTGTTCATTGTTTCAATTATAAGGTGATAATAAACTGGGTTCTGCACAGTTGTTATCCTGAAAGTATACAATAGACTTGTTTTGAAACAGGTCTAATGCCAATTTTACAAAGATCTTATATAATAGATCTATTGTCAACGTAGATAATGAATTTAGATATCCTGCAAAACTTCGTAGTGAAGCTCGAGGGGGCTTTCGCAATGAGTCTATTAGAATTCGACCTTTAAGTTTGGTGGCACTAATAGCACTTTCTACCCTCAGGGGAGATAGTCTAGATCAAGTCGTAGCTCCAGAAGCGGTTCACCGAGCTGTGGATTCACGTTTGCACAGAACTAAACCTGAGTTTGTTGCTGTCATAAACAAGGGCTTGCGTTTGTTTGATGATTGGCAAGCTGGTGCAGTGACTAAGCAGCCAGAGAGTACGGATTTTTTGTCTAGTTGTGTAGTTGGGCTTTGTAATGGTAGCAATGAACTTATTCATCAGAGCAAATGTTTGCTTGCAGCGCAGGTTTTGCTTTCTGATGCTTTGAATAAATTTAATGACTTGCCAGTGAAAGAACGAGTTGAATTTTTGACATTTGTTCGAGATGATCTTGGTTCTGATTATACTGATAAAGAGAAACGCTATATTGAATTTAATTTAGATAATTTAATTCAAATTACTAAGCAACGTAGCTTGCAGCTCGCTGACCTCGGACCCTTTAAGCAACTGAGTTTTGATCATGTGCCGAGTTTTGTTGCTTCTGCTAATGCTTGTTACCAACCAAGAAATCGATGGTCTGGACCAAGGCAAGAGTTTCCTTATGTGATGGCTCAAAGGTGAGAGTTTTGCTAGAGTTGTTGAAGTGATTTATAAAGCATTAGATATTGTAGTAATCCCTCCCCAGCCAGTACTTGATCTTTGCTACCAGCTCAATGCTGGTTTTGAAGATAGAAGAATTAATTTAAATCCTGTTAATGCGCTGCCGCATTTGACTTTGAGCATGGGAGTAATTGAGTCAGGTGATGAAGCTGCTATAGCTCAAGCTCTTGAAGTTCTCGCAAAAAAATATCAAGGACTTGAATTGCAGTTTGATTCGATTTTTGATGCTGGTTTTAAAACGGATAGCGCAATGGGCTTGAGTATTGAGAAGACAGATGGCTTAATGAATTTGCATCGTGACTCAGTTGCTTTGATGCGACCTCACCTGCAGGATTATTACCAAGCAGATATTTTTGCTGATTATGACCAGGGTTTGGGTGAGTCTTGTTTAGGCTGGGTTCGACGTTTTCAGTCAGACTGTGTTGGTGAGGACTTTGATCCGCATATAACTATCGGTTTTGGTGATTTACCTGAAATTGAAGCGATGAGTTTTAAGACTAGTAAATTAGCTTTGTATCAATTGGGTGATTACTGTACTTGTAATAAATTAATAGTTGAGTTTGAACTATAGTTTTACATTGGATTTGACGGGAGGAAGCTGCATTGATTGTGCTCCTCTAGCCAAGCTTGGTGGAATCAAAAACTCTTGAGTGGTATACCTGCGTTTGCAATCAGCAAGACTCTTTTTCTCGATTTGTTGCCAAAAAGCATGGTCGACTTTAAGCCAAGATTGTGCCAAGTCTTCTGGGACTTTGTTTTCTATTAGGGCTTTGCGTAGGAACTCGGCTCGCGCTTCGAGGTGTTCTTGTTTGATAAACATATAGCTGTGAGCATCTTGGACTCGAAGTCCACTATAAATGGGTGGTCCACCCATGTTGACCGTCATAAAATTGGTTTGCACGTTTTCGATGAATTCTTAATCAACATGCTTGAAATAGGAATAGAGTTCAGTATCCTTATAAACGTAATCATAAAAAGTCTTGTGGACTTTTTTGAGAGTTGCTGCGCCGCCAAGGCGATCATAGAGACTTTCCTTACTCACTAGTTAATAAGTCGGAAGTATAGGGATTTTCTCTATCCACTAAAAGGTGGAGATGAGGGTTTAGTTTAGTATTGTAAATTTGATAAAAATTTCTCGAGATTGAGAACTTCTATGTCTGCAGCTTGAAAGTCGGTTCTGAGTGATCTAACTAGCTGAATTGCTTTAGGACCATAGCGTTTGTGGAAATTGATTAGAGATTTATCGACTTGTGTTTGGGAACTTTTGACTTCGATTATGGATTGAATTTCAGTATTGTTGGCTAGAGCAAAGTCCACTTCCTGTCCGTCTTTGGTCCTCAGATAATGTAGCTTGTATTCTTGGGCTTCGTAATCCTCCATTGCATAACAGTACTTAAGAAGACTAATGGCAACTAAGTTCTCGAGCTTTGCTCCTTCATTATTTTCTATCATTGCACTATCAAAAAAATAAATCTTTGGTTCTTTCAGAATGCTTCTTGCAATATTGTTTGAGAAAGGTGTGACTCTGAAAATTATAAATAAGGCTTCAAGGATTTCAATATATTTTTTTACAGTAGTTGGAGCGATACTGAGATCTTCAGAGAGAGATTGGTAAGAGACAGGCGAACCAACTCTATCTTTGAGAAGGTGAAAGAGCAATTGCAGTGATTTAATATTCTGGATTTGATCAAATTCAAACACATCAGTGCTAAGTAAGCTATTAGTATATTGCAGACGCCATCTTGCAGCTTCCTTGAGATCCCCTGACAGATAGGGTTCTGGGAAGCCACCAAATTGTAATAATTTATTGAGATTAGTTTCTTGCTTAGTTTGTTTCAGTTCAGAGAGGCTCAGTGGCAATAAGCGATGTCTAAAATATCTTCCAGCTAAAGAATCACCCATGTGGTCATAGCTATCAAGTCTTGCACTACCCGTGACTAGGATTTTAAGATTGGCTGTTTTGGTATCGTATACACCCTTGAGATAGTTTTTCCAGTCAGGCATTTTATGCAGTTCATCAAAGATCAACAAATCGACATCATTCAGCCACGATTCATCTTGAATAATTTTGCGATCAGCTTGTGAATCATAATTTAAATAAACTGAATTGTTAAACTGCTTGGCTAGTTCTTTGGCAAGCCAAGTTTTGCCTGATTGTCTTGGGCCTACAAGCAGTACCAGCTTTTGCTTAAGATCTTTAAGTATCAGTTTCTCTTGATATCGTTTCACCTTACGACTATTATACCCTGGAATGGAGAATAGTCGTGACTATTATTGTTTTGGTGCTGGAATAGTCGAGATATTGGTTTCTGTCAATACTTAGTATAATGAGAGCCAATGTCTCAGCCCCACTACTACAGCCTCAAAGACTATCTCAAACAGCGCTTTGGCGGACGGGTTCAGCGGGTCACGCTTGAGGGTGGCTTTACTTGTCCCAATATTGACGGTACAAAGTCAGCGGGCGGTTGCACTTTTTGTACTGATGATGGCTCTAGTTCTGGTGCGCAAAATGCAGGGCTGACAATTAAGCAGCAGCTTGAAGAGGGTATTAGAAAACAAAGTCAACGTTTTAACTGTGAGCAGTTTATAGCTTACTTTCAGTCTTTTACTAATACTTACGCTGATGTAGATTATTTGCGCGGGCTTTATGATCAAGCGATTGATCACCCGCAAGTCAAGGTGCTTGCAATTGGTACTCGTCCTGATTGTGTGCCAGAAGAAGTGATTGATTTGTTGGAGGAGTATACGGCTAAGGGACTTGAGGTCTGGGTTGACATTGGTGTGCAAACTAGTCACAACATCACACTTGAGAAAGTAAACCGAGCTCACACTTGGGAGGACTTTGTAGATGCAGCAGATAGACTTGCTCGCCGCAAGAACCCACTCTTGAGGATTTGTACTCATGTGATTATTGGTTTACCTGGTGAAACTACTGAGATGGTTTACCAGACTGCTGACAAGTTAGCTCAGTGCCCCATTGATGATATTAAAATTCATCAGCTTTGTGTGTTTAAGGGCACAGCGATGGAGATTGATTATTTAAATGGCGAGCTTGAGCTTTATGAAAGTGAGGATGATTATATTCCTATCGTTTCAGAATTTATTCGTAGAATACCAGCTGGGATTGCCATACAAAGGGTTATGGGCGAAGGCAAAATTGGTGAGCTTGTGGCTCCAGCTTGGGCTGATCATGGCATGAAGAATTTATTCTTGAATAAGTTTTATAAGTACTTAGAAGATAATCAGGTTTATCAAGGGGCGAAAGTTGCCATTAGACCGTAATTTGCGGTCCAGCCCAAACTACCTTCTTATTGCTAATCTCTATCATCTTGTCGATAGTTGATTTAGCTGGGGCTAAAATATGTTCAGGGATAATAATCTCGGTAAACTCTTGATCCAATGCGTTGTAGAGATTTTCAAGTGAATGATATTTCATGTTGGGACAAAGTGGTAATGGAAACACAGTTGAGATATCTTTTTCACGGAAGTCAGCTTGCATTCTTGCAACTAGACCTTGCTCAGAAAGAATAATGAATTTGCGACCAGCGGACTGCTCGACGAATTTGTAGATTTCTGAAGTGCTGCCAACGAAATCCGCTCTGCGCCATACTTCTGGATCGCACTCTGGGTGAGCGATTATGATTGCTTCAGGATTGATGATTCTTTGTTTGTCTACTTCAGTAGATGTGATTTGCCAATGAGTTGGACAAAAACCATCATAGATATGAATTTTTTTCTCTGGTACTTTGTATTGAACCCAGGCACCAAGTCCTTTGTCTGGTACAAAAATGACTTCTTGACTATCAAGTGATTTGACAATATCAACAGCATTGGTTGAGGTGCAACAAATATCAGACTCTGCTTTTACTGCTGCTGAACTGTTTACGTAGCAAACGACAGGTGCGCCTGGATGTTCTGCTTTGAAAGCACGCAGGTCATCAACATTGATCATGTCTGCCATTGGGCAACCTGATTGTATATCAGGAAGTAGAACTTTTTTATTAGGGCTAAGTAGCTTGGCTGTTTCGGCCATAAAATGAACACCACAAAAAACAATGATATCTGCGTCAGTCTCTTGGGCCTGCTTTGAGAGCATTAGGGAGTCACCAACATAATCAGCAACTCGCTGGACTTCAAGCCTTTGGTAAATATGTGTTAGGATAACTGCGTTTTTGGTTTTTGCTAAATCCTTGATTTTTGCAAATAACTCTAGTTTTTCTGCGGTTCTATCGATTACCGATTGCGCCATTAGTGTTGACATAATGGATAAGTATAGCAGGGAGCGAGTGTCAAGGGGGCTAGCTTCCCGATTATTAAGTAAATATATAAGCGAGGCCTTGAGATAAGCGATTTGCTAGAATCATATCCCATAAGAGATCCAAATCATGGCAGTACCAAAGAAAAATCATTCAAACCAGAGAACAAACCAGCGCAGAGCGAACTGGAAAGGCAAATTAGTAGAAGTATCTAATTGCAACAACTGTGGTGCAGTCAAAAGACCTCATCACGTATGTGGCGAATGTGGTTTTTACAACGGCCGCAAATTTAAAGACACTGACTCTGAATAGCGCTAGGCTATGGCTAGGTCTTGTCAATGATCAGTTACTTATCTAAAAAAATAATCTCAATTCTACTCACCTTTTTTTTATTGGTGAGTGCGAGTTTTTTTATGCTGCACAGTTTGCCAGGTAATCCTTTTGAAGAAGGTAAGCGGCTTTCTCCAGCAATCATCCTCAAACTTGAAAAAAAATATGGTTTAGACAAACCATTGTTTCAGCAATATTGCTCTTATATTACAAACTTGTTGCTCAAGGCTGATCTAGGACCGAGTCTTAAGTATCCTGACCGTGATGTAGGAGATATTTTAGCTGATGCGCTGCCGGTATCTTTACTGCTGGGTTTTTTCGCTTTTATTATTGCCGTCATTTTTGGATTGTCCTTAGGTACAGTCGCAGCACTTGCCCCAAATAGTTGGTCGGGGAGATTAGCTTCTGCTTTTTCTAGCTTGGGAATGTCGATGCCGAGTTTTGTTTTTGCAGGGATATTGATTTATATTTTTGCGCTTAGTTTGGGCTGGTTGCCTGTTGCTTTGCTTGAAGGTCCCGAGTATTTTATATTGCCGGCTTTTACTTTAGCTGTTGCACCGAGCGCTTATATCGCTCGAATCACTCGTTCTTCTATGATTGAGACTCTTGCAAAACAGCATATCAAGACGGCTCTAGCCAAGGGCTTAAGTTATTGGAATGTAGTGATTAAGCACGGACTGCGCAATTCTTTGGTGCCGATTGTTACTGTGCTCGGTCCGATTGCTGCAATTTTGATTACTGGTTCTTTTGTAGTGGAGTATATTTTTGCTTTGCCTGGAATGGGCAAGTATTTTGTGACAGCGTTTACTAATAGGGATTATTTTTTGGTCTCTGGAGTGATAGTTGTTTTTTCAATAGTGCTACTTGTTATTAACACAATTGTTGATTTGTTAATTCGTTACTTAAATCCCAAAGCAGTTTAACGGCGACGTATTATTGAGGACACGCTGAAAACGAAGTTTTCTAGTCGGGTCCATGATAAAAGGTTCTGATAGATTACCAAGAGCACGGCCCAGATAAGGGTTAGGACTTTGCAGTTTAACGGCGACGTATTGTAGAACTTGAGCCAAAGTCTCCGCCTCTTCTATTGCCAGTGGCGCTTGATGAACCTAGTCCACCAACTCTTCTACCAGATGCTCCGCCGCCTAATTGATTACGTGAATCGTTTGAGCGACCTGTTGATGAGAGGCTATTGCGTGTATCGTTGCGGTGAGTAAGATTGGTAAGGCTATTGCGTGTATCATTACGGTGAGTAAGATTGGTAAGACTATTGCGTGTATCATTACGGTGAGTAAGATTGGTAAGGCTATTCCTTGTGTCATGTCTAAAATTGGTTGATGAAAGAGAGTTTCTTCCTGAAGATCTTGAAGCTCCAATATTAGATCTTAACGATCTTGCACGATCTTGCACGATCTGCTAAACCGCTGACTCTAGAGCCTGATGCAAATGTGTTTCTCTGGGTATTGCCTGATTGGCCAAAATCTGATCCGCCACTTCCGCTAACTCTTGATGTTGCCATGAATTTCTCCTCTAGTAGACTTGCTGGGAAAGCCCTCTTTATCTTCACTAACTATAGAGAATCAGTTTTAGGTTAAGCCTGGGTTAAAAATAGCAAAATCTGTAATATAATGGGGGCATGAATGGCAAATTAGCACCACAAGCCCAAGCATATATTCTGATATTGCGTTGGACTTTGTCTTTGATATTTTTTGTCATGGCAGCGCCAAAATTATTTGATCCAAGTTTTGGGGCTCATGCTGATGTATATTTTGCTGCTTTGCGTGACGATATCATCATTTCTCCTTACACAACTTTCTTTAATAAGATAGTTATGCCAAATGTTTATATCGTTGCTAGTTTTGTAAAATATGCTGAGCTGGCAATTGCTGGAGCTTTCTTTATTGCTTTCCCGATGCGCCTCGCTGTTTTGCTTGCGACATTGTTGCATTTGAATTATATTTGCATCGCTAGTTTCCCTAGTTTACTTTACCTCAATATATTGATGATAGTTTGTGAATGGGTTTGCCTTGCAGTGGTTGAGTCTAGCGGCAGTCCAGCAGCAAAATGATACGAGTCCTTATTTTAAGTGTTTTCTTTATTTGTTCTTGTAGCTCTACGACACAGCTTGTTGAAAACAAACATGGTGGCGTTTTACGTCTCACGCACTTGGGTTCTGATCCCAAGACTTTTAACCCTTGGATAGCTGATGATGCTGCTAGTAGTAATTTCGCTTCTAAATTATTTATTGGTTTGATTGATACAGATCCTGACACTGATGAGGTTGTGCCATTTATGGCTGAGAGCTTTAAGATCAGTAATGGCGGTAAGCAGATCTTTGTTAAATTGCGTGATGATTTAATTTGGACAGATGGAGAGAAACTTGATGCTGAAGATGTTGAGTACACCTGGAACACGTTGATTCGTGATGAGGTTGCGCAGGGTTCGACCAAGGATGTTCTTACTGTTGATGGTGAGTTTCCTAAAGTTACAATGATTGACAGCTTGAATTTGGTTTTTGAGACCAAAGAAGTCTTCGCTCCATTCCTCAAAAGTCTCGGAACTGCAATTGCTCCAAAGCATGATGTTGAGAGGTTTCTATTAGAGCATCAAGCTGTTAGCTTGGAGCAAAAACAAAAAGCATTTAATCAATATTTGAGTATCCAAACTGCCCCTGATGCTATCGTTAGTTCTGGTCCTTTTCGTTTAGGCAAGGTGACTAGAGGTGAGCGAGTTGAGTTTGTCGCCAATCATAATTTCTTTTTACGTGATGAACATGGCGCCCAATTGCCATACTTAGACAAGATAGTTTACTCGTATGTGCGTGATAGCACTGCTGATACTTTTAAGTTCTTAGCTGATGAATCCTACATCCTGAACGTTACTGCTCAAAACAGTGCTTTGGTTAAAAGTCTAGAAAAACAATATGATTTTTCGCTCTATGATACTGGTCCAAGTTCAGGTACTAATTTCTTGTGGTTTAATCTAAGTAAAAATATTCCTGAGCCTATGTATTCTTGGTTCAATAACGAGAACTTTAGACAGGCGATTTCTTATGCTATTGATAGAGAGAATATAATCAACAATGTTTTTCAGGGTCTAGGCGCGCCTTTGTTTACAGCTGAATCTCTCAAATCACCTTTTTTAAATGAGGATTTGATGCATGGCTATCCTCGGGATCTCGCTAAATCAAGGGCTTTGCTTGAAGAAGCTGGTTTTACTTTCGTGACTAATCCTGATAGTAATGAGCTTGAGCTACATGATCAAGCTGGCAATAGAGTTGAATTTGATTTGTTTACTAATGCAGGAAATCAAGAACGAGAATTTATTTCTGTGATTACTGTTAGTAATCTCAAAGAGCTCGGTATCAAGGTGAATTTCAAGCTGTTAGAGTTTAACAATTTTGTTTCTCGTTTAATGCAAGGACAGGATTATGAAGCAGGTATCATCGGATTAACGGGTGGCAATGAACCTAATGGAGGTGCGAATGTTTGGCGTAGTGATGGTCGTTTGCATATGTTTGATGTGAAGTCAGGTCAAGAAGATGCAATTACTCGTCCTTGGGAAAAAGAGATTGATCAATTATTTTCTAAGGCAGTAAAAGTAATGGAACACGATAAACGTAAGGTATTTTATGATCGTTTTCAGGAGATAGTTTATGAGCACAACCCAATGATTTATGTCGCTTCACCAAAACAACTGACTGCAATTAAGAACAAGATTGGTGGTATTCGCAGAACTAAATATGCTGGTATGATGCCGTATCTTTATCGGGTTTATATAAGGTAGCAACCGCAACGAATGTTGCGTTTGCTTTAAGGATAATTCCGACTTTTGCAGTAAGTCTATTAAGAGCAGTTTGCAATGAGGACTAAAGTTTCGTTACGGTGTTAATCACGAAACGTTTAGTTAAGGCGTTGCAACAGATCTAAATATACCCCGCCGGGGTATATTTATCAGCGAATGCGCACAGTGTGCTAAAATGTCAATACGTCATTCTGGATTAGAGAATGTTGATAATACATGCTTATTGGTCTAAGAAGTCTTGGGCCCCAAGCTGTATTTAAAGGTCAGATATGCCATTTGGAGTTAAACCTGGTGAAGCAGTTAGAGGTGCATGGGATGCAGTTCGAAATGAGGCGCTTGCCAAGATTCCAGGTTATAGTTCAGGGGCTTCTATCTACAGAACAGTGCAAGCTAGGAAGGCGAAACAGCAAACTAAAACAGCTGCAAATACAGTAGACGAGCATGAGTTTTACAGTGCAAAAAATAAAATCGAAGCCGAGATTGGTGGAAGTTTAAATCCGTTTAAATGGCTATGGAGTATTTTACAGACCTTGATTGGTAATAGCCGGAATGAACGTATTGTTGCGGTGATTCGAGATTTTGAAAATTATGGACATCAACATGATGCTTACCAATTTCAACATCGCGCTCAAGAGTTTTTATTGACTGAGCTTGAACGCAGAATAGCTAAGATCGAAAGTATGGGTTCTAAGTATCTTGGTACCCATAACAACAAAGTTAATGAAGATACGGTACTTGCTGCATTAAAGTCAGCGATTAAGACTTGGCTTGAACCATTTAATCGAATTTCACATGGTGAGGTCCAGGAGATTGCAAGGCTGACAGAAAGCGATATTAAATTCTTGATGAATATACGTGATCGTATTCGTTATAGCTCTAAATCAAGGTATCTTGAGGATATACTGCCTGATTATGAACAGGCGATTCAAGCTGCGCAACAGTCTCAACAAAGTACTCGAGCTGCCACGAATCCTGCTGGTGGACAACGAAGGGTTGGGGAGCAGCTCGCTAAGCATCAGGCTGCTTAGCTCTAGTTTGAAAAATTTCGTTTTTAGCGTGTTCACTAAGCAATGATTCTAATTCTTTTTTGAGCTCTTGATAGTTGAATTTGATTGCTTCGGTAGTTGATTTTTTGAGACTGAAGACCAAGAGTCCTATCTCTTGGAGTTTGCTTACATGAGTTTCATCTTGCCTATAAAGTCTATAGATTTCGCATAGTTGTCGTTTGAGGCGATTGCGTTTAACGGCGCTTTTGGAATAATTCTTACTAATAGTAAAACCAACAAATGGCAATTTGCCTTTATGACTATCTCGAGTTTTGGTAAAAGTCAGTCTGAAGTGTTTAGAATAAAGTGACTTACCCTTATCAAAGGCCTGCTGAAAAAGACCTGAGTACTTTAGTCTTTCTTCTTTAGTTAACATAACTATATAGCTTAAGCGTTAAGCGCTTATTTTCTTACGGCCCCTCGCTCTTCTACGAGCAAGTACTTTACGGCCTCCTGGGCTGGCCATTCTTGTGCGAAAACCGCTGGTTCTCTTGCGTTTTCTTTGTGATCCACGTAAAGTCATTTTCATAACATCGAGAATTGTAACATATAGGACACAACAGTATATTAATAGCTACACAGGTATTAATTATTGGTCTTATCTTGCCTAGGTAACTATTTTCAGCTGGGGATATAATAGATCCAGTGCTACTAGAAGAAAAGCAATTCAGTCTAAACCCAGCCCAGGCAACAATGCTGAGTTTTACTGCTCTGTGTATAGTAGGTTGCTTTTTTCTAATGTTGCCAATAGCCAATAGCAGTGGTGAATGGCGTGATTGGGTTTCAGCTTTATTTATGTCGGTTAGTTCAGTCTGCGTAACCGGTTTGTCTGTGGTGCAACTAGGAACTGATTTTACTATTTGGGGACAATTGATCGTACTGATCTTAATTCAAATAGGTGGTTTAAGCTACATGACCTTAACAACAGTTTTGGTTTACATGACTGGTAAGCGGCTTTCTTATAGTGACTCCAAAGTTTTTGACATGTCCAACAACAGTGAATCCAAAATCAATTTTGCTGATTTTGTAATCAAAATTGGACTGCTTACTTTTACTATTGAGCTACTTGGAGTGCTGGCGCTGTTACCAAACTCACTAGAAGTAACAGGGTTTGATTCTCGTAATATTAATGACTTACCAGGACTTTTTGCTGGAATTTTTGATGCGGTGTTTCATTCGGTGTCTGCTTTTTGTAATGCTGGGCTGAGCCTATACGCCAATAGCCTTGAGGGTTTCCGCGACAATCCTTGGATCCTATTTGTTTTTTCTTTCTTGCCGATACTTGGTGGTTTGGGTTACACCGTACTCAACGAGCTTTATAATTGGTACCAAGAATATGCTAAAGACAAAAGCACTAGTTTTAGACCGAGCTTGCACACGCGCGTTTGTTTGTGGATGACAGGGATATTACTGGTGCTTGGAGTTTTGATTCAACTTTACTTAGTCTTTGCACAAAACCCTGATCACATTATAATTATCAACAACGGAGAATCAATTATCAGTCAGTACCAAGCCCAAAGTGGCGGGGATGCTTTTTGGGTATCATTCTTTCAATCTTGTGCAGCAAGATCTTCTGGCTTTAATTCAATTCCTCTTAGAGAACTTGGTGATCCTTCACTACTCTTCCTTATCATTTGGATGTTTATTGGAGCATGTCCAGGTGGAACAGCTGGTGGTATCAAAGTCACTACTCTTGCTTTGGTTGGGGCTATCATGTGGTCTGGGCTTAAAGGTGGCGAGACTAAAATCTTTAATAGATCAATTAATCAGATTTACCAAAAACGTGCATTGATAGTTTTTATTTCAACAGTGGTGATGATTTTATTTTTCAGTTGGTTGATTAATATTTTTGAAAGTGGCGGTACTATGCGCTTTATAGACCAATTATTTGAGGTGGTTTCTGGATTTACTACAGTTGGACTATCAACTGGAATCACGACAGAGTTAAGTTCGCCTTCATTGTTGGTACTATGTTTGTGTATGCTAATTGGTAGACCTGGTCCATTGCTCTTTTTGATGGCAATGATCACCGAGGATATTTACACCAAACCTAAATACCCTGAGGAGGGTATACTTATTGGATAATCGATGAAAAAAGACGATAAATTAACAGAAATAATGTTTAAGTCTCTGAGCAAGGATCCGAGTCTTGCTAATTTTGATGAGTGGGAGAAAGCTGGAGACTGGGCAATTGAGATACGCTTTTTCCCACATGCTTTGAGCTGTTACCAAATGGCTGCTGAATTGCATAAGAATGAAGCGATACTTACCAAGATTAATGACATCGTTGACAAGATTACTAATGTACTCGAGTTTGTACCTGATCTATTAAAAGCTCCACTTGAAGAAATTAGATTAAGTAATCCATTGGATCCTTCTAAGTGGCTGGCTATTTCTAATTCTTTATTAACTCAGGCTACCAAGTCTATGACTGCTGGTAAAGAACCTAGTGCTGATTTGATTAACGCTGCAAGGTTTGCTCTTGGTTTTGGCGCTTATTGTGCGTCTCGTTCTGGTAACGAGATAGAGCCAATTAATGGTTTACTCAAAGACTTGATTGATCCAGTGGATATGCGCAATTGGCAAAGTCCAAAGCTCAATATTGCACAGCTTGCCAAGGACAAAGAACAAATTAAAATCGTGGCATTGGGTGATAGTGTGACACTTGGTCTCAATAGCAATTGGGGTATTAATTTTCAAGAAACCTATCACTATCTTTGGTCTCAGGCATTAGGTCACAAGATTTCGCTTGCCAATAATGCCATCTCTGGTGCTGGAGTTTTAGATCTTGTTTTATATCTGGGACGTGATGCAATTTATTTCAAACCAGATATTGCGATTCTCAATTTTGGAATTAATGATGCTTGGTTGGGTTCCTCTATATTACCGGCTTACGAAGCATTGCTTGAATCAAGTACCAAAACTTTACAAGCACATTCAGTCACGGTTATCATTATTACTCCTCTCCCTCATATTGTTTCTGCTTGTCCTCTAGACCAAAGACCAAACGATCTTGCCGATGCTGAAATGAGTACAGAAGCTTTTGCTCAGGCTTGTAAGAGAGTAGCGGCGCGTACTGGTGCTGTTTTGGCTGATGCTTATTCTAAGTTCCCAGTTAATGAAACTGAACGTAAGAAATATTTGGAAAATGGTTTTAATCAACCTAATTTAGCAGGACAAAAATTAATTCAAACTGCTTTGGCTGAGGTTTGCGTTTAATTGAAATCAAAATATACAGTCATAGCAATGGCTAATGGAGCCCATGGGATAGCAAAGGATTCTGAGCAAGGTACTATCTTTATTGAAAATGCTTGTCCTGGTGATGAGCTTGAAGCTGAGATTTATGATCAACGTAAGGGTTTTGCTTTTGCTGAAATTACTGATTTAACTCACGCTAGTGATTTGAGAGAAACAGATGCTCCTTGCAAAATCCACAAGATTTGTGGCTCTTGTCAGTGGCAGCATATCAAGTATGATGAGCAGCTCAAGTTTAAGAAACAGAATTTATTGGATTTGATTCAGCAAAACAAGATTGAAACCAACTTTGCTAGTGATGTCGACACAAAAAAGGTCGGAACGGTGCAAAGCACTAGTTCCGCTAGTGAAGATAAAGGGGACTTTATTAACATTCCTGACTTGATTGGCATGTCTAAGCCCTGGAATTACCGTAACAAGGTGATTTACCCTGTTGAAATTGTTCCAGAAACAGGTAGAGTCAAAGCGGGGTATTTTAGACGCAATAGTAATGAATTGATCAATATCAAATATTGTCCAATACAATACACGCTCTTTGATGAAGTGATGGTGGAGCTTAAAGAGCTGATGGATACTCGCGGCTATCCAAATAAATTGATTCGCCATATTATGCTTCGCTCCAATTCTGATAACACAGAACTGTTGATTAGTATGATCGTACGCAAAGAAAAACTCAACAAGGAATTCAAAAATAAAATCAAGTCTGATTTGCGTAAGATCCAAGAAAAATATAAACAAATCAAAACAACTTCTATTAACTACAACGATCTTTCTACTAATGTGATTTTGGGTGATGAGACTGAGATCATTAGTGGCGAAGGTTTTATTACTGAGAGCTTTGGTGATATCAAACTAGAACTTTCAAGCACCAGTTTCTTTCAAGTGAACACAGAGCAGTTTTTGAAGGTTATTGAATTGATCAAAAAACATATCAAGCCCGCTGATCGTATTTTGGATCTTTATTGTGGCATTGGTACAATTGCCTTGAGTCTTGCAAAGTCAATCCCTGACTTGAAATTGCATGGAGTTGAAGTGGTTGCTTCTGCGATCGCTAATGCCAAGAGAAATGCGGAGTTGAATGGAATTGCCAATGCTGAATTTATAGAAGCAAGGGTAGAAGATTGGGATGAGATACCTGAACACGATGTGGTAATCGTGAACCCGCCGCGCAAGGGCTGTACCAACAAAGTCCTAGACAAGCTCGCAGAATCCAAGAAGATTATTTATGTGAGTTGTAACCCAGCGACATTAACTAGAGACATCAAATACTTAGAACAGTTTGGTTTCAAGCTAAGCTATTTGCAACCAGTTGATATGTTTCCGCATAGCTTCCACTTTGAAAACTTAGCCGTGCTGGATCGTTGATTCAGTGTCAGGGATTTCGTTTGCTGTTTTACTGTAATCCAAGAAAGCTCAACGAAACAATTTGACAAAAAATATTTGGAGCAAAACACGTACTAGTAGACTCGCAGAGGCTACCCGTTTTGCGGAGACCGTTTTTTGGAGAATTCGTTTCGTTGAAGATTTCTGGCAATAGACCTTCTTGAAGCCGAAGGTTTCATGTAATGAGGTTATGAGCTTGTCATCTAGCCCAACTTAAATGAGTTCCTAATATTTTGGAGTAAATCTAGCTAAAAAGTTGGGCTGGATGACAAGCTCCTAGAATAAACCTCAAAACTATAATCCGTCGTTATAGTTGTTTGTTCTTGTGCAAGATAGAAACCAGCTGAAGCAATCATCGCCGCATTATCAGTGCAATAGGCTAAGCCAGGGATAACTAACTCATATGGTTCTTGCGAGAACTTTTCTTTGAACAGTCTGCGCACAGCGGTATTGGCTGAGACGCCGCCTGCAAGAACTATTTTGCTAATGCCAGCCAGCTCACTGACGGCAAGAGTTTTTTGGTAAAAGGTTTTGGCGACAGTTTCTTGGAATCCATGTGCAATAGCAGCTTTGTCTTGCTCCCAAGTCTCGTCGCCTATTTTTTCTTTGAGTCTTAGCACCGCTGTTTTGAGACCAGAAAAACTAAAATCTAGTGACTTGGGCATTGCCACTGGGAATTGATATTGATTCAATTCTGGATTGACGTTTCTTGCAAGCTCACAATGACCTTGTGCAAGCTTGTCAATCTCTGGTCCGCCAGGATAAGGCAAACCCATTAAGCGAGCAACTTTGTCAAAAGCCTCTCCTGCAGCATCATCTACTGTTTCAGCAAGAATTTTCATTTGAGTATAGGATTGCATTTCAATAATTTGAGTGTGCCCGCCACTAGCGAGCATGCACAGAAACGGCGGCTCTAACTCAGAATCTAAGAAGTTGGCACAAACATGCCCATGCAGATGATTGACCTCAACCAAAGGTTTGTTATAAAGCCAAGCTAAGACTTTGGCAAGATTGGCACCCACCATTAGTGAACCAACGAGACCAGGTCCAGAACTGACAGCGATAGTATCAATATCTTCCATCGATAAATTACAATCTTGAAATAGTTCAGCAAGTAAATCATTTATGACATCAAGGTGCAAACGTGAAGCGAGTTCAGGTATTACCCCACCCCAGTTACGGTGTTTGGCAATTTGGCTATAGACTTTGTTTGCAATGACTTTACGGCCATTTTCTACAATGGCTAATGCCGTTTCGTCACAGCTGGTTTCAATTCCAAGAACAATCATTGAGCTATTATAATAGCTCAATGATTAGACCTGTACTTCGAAACGAAGTTTCGAAGTACAGGTCGCCTGAAAAAGGTAGCAATCGCAAGGAATCTTGCGTGTTGCTTTTAGGATAATATTGACTTTCGAAACAAGTCTATTGTTTGCGTGATATATTAAATAATATGAGCGAAGATTTTAGTAATATCGAAGCAGTAATACTAGACAAGGACGGGGTTTTTAATGACTTCCATAAAGTTTGGTTGAGGATTATTGCTTACCGTGCACAATTAATTGCTGAACTGAGTGCAGAAACTTCAGAGAGCTTAGTTGCGATTCGTACAGCTTGCATTAGAGCAATGGGAGTTGATGAAGAAGATGAAACAATTGATCCTTATGGACCTTGTTCTTTGCCTTTAGTCAATGTGCGTTTAGTTTTAGCAACAGCACTTTATATAACGATGATAGAACCTGAGCCAACTTATCAGTGGTCAACAGCGTTTGAGATGATTGATAGAGCAATTGAGATTACTAATGAAGAGCTGAGTGTTGCAGAACTTGCTGAGACTTTTCCAGGTGCACTTGAGAAAATCAAAGACTTGTCTAAGTCTGGGCTCAAGCTTGCGGTCTTTACTTCTGATAGTGATGAGAATACTAAGATATGTTTAGAGAAATTCAAGATTGCTGATTTGTTTAAAGCAAGCCAAGCAGCTGAAATTAAGACCGCTAGATTATATAAAGAGCTTTGCAATCAGCTTGGTGTTAAGCCTGAGAACACGCTGATGGTGACAGATTCACCTCATGATTTAAGAATTGCCAAGGAAGCTGGCGCCATGACAGCTCTTGTTTTGACGGGCATAGTTAGACCAGCACAAAACATTAGTCACATGGAAGATTTGTTTGATGTAGTTTATGATTCATTAGCAGATTTGGATTTGGGCGTAACCATTAACGCATGAGCATAGCTGTAATTTATACTGATGGCGCTTCTAAGGGTAATCCAGGAGAGTCTTCTATCGGGGTTTCGATTCTTGAAGGACATCAAGAAGTTGCAACTATTTCTAAGGCAATTGGAGTTGCAACTAATAATGTCGCTGAGTACACAGCGCTACTTGAAGGACTCAAAAAAGTCAAAGAACTTGGTTATCGCAAAGTTGCTGTTAACGCTGATAGTGAACTAATGATCAAGCAACTTAAAAGAGAGTATAAAGTCAAAAATCCTGATCTTAAAGTGATCTTTTTGAAGCTACAGGACTTAATCAAAGACTTTGATTCAGTGAGTTTTACTCATGTAAGAAGAGAGTTTAATACTAGAGCTGATGAGCTGGCGAATTTAGCGCTTTAATACTGCTGCACTGGTTTACCATAGCCAGGAAAATCTCTAACAAAGGCTTGTGGCATTTGTTGGTAACGAATAAAGTTGGGATCGTCAGTGACGGGATTGCCTGGATCAGTGGAGTTGTACCTATTGTAAACAACCGGTAACTCACTATTGCCAGAAGGCATTTGTTGTTGATAGTAATCAAAGTTGGCTTTTTCTGATTTTGCTCTGCGCATTTGTGCGATTGTGCCACCGATATGCGGGAGAGCACCGATAGTATAAACAGCACCAAGACCATGCTGATCAAAAGTACCTGGATAATTAAAGGGCGTGACCGTGTCGATAGGTACGAAATTGAGTAAATCTATAAAAGTATTTTTTTTGAATATCTTAGGTTGGTCAATATGTGTGTTGTAACCATAACCTGCAGCAAGTCTGGATCCATCCTGGGGATCTATTAGTGAAGTAATTGGTTTATATGGATCTGCGCGTCCACCGGTAGCATAGCCAACTTGGTTCCATTCCATATGATGACCAACAGAGGTATTTATTGGCGGAACAGGATTATTCTCTAAATAAGGATTGCCGCCTGCAATATCGATTGGTCTAACGAGGCTACCGCCTGGTGTATAGAGACCAACAAAACCTGAGTTTTGTTTGAGGACAATTTCGTCTGCATGATTGTTTTCAAGACTGTTGTGCCAGTTAAGAGAGTAAGGTATTTCAATAATACGTTTGTCCTGAAGGATTTTGTGTTCATAATCAGCAAGCTCATCAGCGTTGAGTCCAACTAACAAGATGGTATTTTGTCTACTCTCTGTAATATAGGCAGCTTTGACTTCGGCAAAATTGAGCAAAGTCATTAATAAAATTGAGCAAAGAATTAGTCCCTTCCTGAGCATAGCTTTATTGTATAGAGTATTGTTTATGGATGGGTTAAGGACTAATATAACCTTGAATGATTACCTAGGAAATTGGCTACAGCACTGAAGAATAGCGGTAAAATAATCAAAAGAATTGAGATACCAACCATTGGTTTAACGGTGAAACTGATCTGGAAAGCATTGATTTGCGGAGATGCTCTTGATAGTAACCCAAGCACCAGGTCATTTACTAAGATGGTCAAAACTACGGGACTCACTAAAATAAAGCCCATATGAATAATGTCACCGACAAGATGAATGATCTTTGGCATATTAATATCCATACTGGGATCAAACAAAGAAAACAGTTCAAAACTATTATAAAGACCTTGAATCAGGGTCTGTGGCCCATCGATATAAAAGAAAACTACAATCGCCAAGGAGCCCATGAATTTACCAAGTATTGTTGTCTGACTTCCAAGACTAGGATCAAACATCTGACCAGAAGAGAAACCCATCGAAGCGTCCATCATCTCACCGCCAGCAGTGATTGTCACAAACAATATATTAGTTGTAAAACCAATAATGAAACCCAAAGCAAAGTTGGCAAAGAGTACATAAAGTATTGAGTAACCCTCTGCAGGTACCACCGCATTAAAAGCTTGAGGCGCTAGCATGCTAGTTAAAAAAACAGTGAAAGCAATTCTCACATGAGAAGGTACGCTTTTGTGAGAGAAGATTGGCGCAAAGTGCATGAAGGCTAATATTCTCACCATAACAAAACTCAGTGCAATTACGGTATTGCCTATTTGAGCAAAGAGGTTTTGCCTGAATAAATCTGCAAATAAATCCATCTATTGGCCAGCTCCTTGTAGCTTGTTAAGTCTGCCACTAACGGAACTACGTGTGAGACGTTTTGGCTCTTGCTTTTCTACTGGTGTGCTCACGACAGGTTGTGGCTGTGGTTTGTATACTTGTGTTTGTGGTTTTTGAACTACTGGCTTGGCAGTTACTGGAGAAGGAGTTGCAATAGTAGGTTTGATGTTGCTTGCTTCTTTTTTGGTTTGGGCTAGTTCCTGTACCAAGGTTAGTTTTTGTTTTTTGATAGCTTCAATATCAGGGTTTGGTCTTGATTGAGAAGCTGCTTGTCCAATAGTATCCTGCTTTACTCCCGAGTTGATATCCTCGATATCTGGATCATGTCCTATGTCAGCATGCCCAGAGCCTTTTTTATCATGAGATTGAATCTCGGGTAAACTAGCTGTCATTTGAGTAGGTGAGTCTTCATCTCTTGGGATTTCAAGGAAGTTGCGGCGGGGCAAGACTTTGACACCAAGGGTTGGTACTAATTTAAAAGCTCGTTCAAGATTTTGCGCGGCATATTTACTCATGTATTGGAACATGTAGAAACCAAAAATAATCAAAGCCATAAATAGTCCGATGATTTTGACGGCTGAACCAAGGGTTTGTTCTTGTACCTGAGTTGCAGCTTGAATAATACCAATAGTAAGACCTAGTCCAGCAGCTAAAACAACAAGAGGTCCCGATATGAACAATATCGTAAAAATCCCTTCTCTTATAGCTTGTGGCATCCAGTCCATAGTTCTTTTGTGGGTCCTTAATTGAAACTCTGTACTAATCCTTTGACAATTAAATCCCAACCATCAATAGCAACGAAAATCATGATCTTAAACGGCAAGGATACGATAGTAGGTGAAAGCATAATCATCCCTAATGCTAGTAGAATATTGGCAACAATCAAATCGATTACCAAGAACGGTATAAATACTAGAAAACCAATTTGAAAGGCTCTGCGCAATTCACCAAGTAGATATGCGGTACCAAGTTCGCGTACTTCGATCTTGTCAACACTTGTAGGGAACGGCTCTCTGCTTAGTGTATAAAAGAACTTGAGATCTTTGACGTCAACATTGCGCAGCATGTGACCCGATAATTCTTTATAAGTAATATCAAGAGCTTTGGGTAATTTAATTTCATTATTTGCAAGTGGTACAAGTGCTCTTGTGTTTATTTGAGTAATTTCTGGTCCAAGTACGTAACCAGTAAGAATCAAACTTAGTGCAACTAATACTAAAGTCGGTGGTGCATTTTGTGTACCAAGTGCTTGGCGTAATAAAGAAAGTACCAAGACTATACGTAAAAACGGTGTCATGGTTACAACCATCACTGGTAAAAAACTTAGTAAAAACAACAAGCCTACAATTTGTAGACTAGGCTCTAAGTCAGGTAATAAATTTGTGAGTGATTCCATTTGCCTTCTATCGCTATTATTCCCTTATGGACACGCTGAAAAACGATTTCTCTAGTAGGGTCGTGACAAGTCTATTAGACCTGTAGATCAAAACAAGTCTAATGATAGAGTTGCTTGTAGACCCAGTAATTATTTAGAACGTGCTTAACATAAGTCTTGGTCTCGTCATATGGAATATTTTCGATAAACTCGTCAGGATCAAGTTTATCGAAACGCTTCTTCCAACCTTTGATTGCAACTGGTCCAGCATTATAAGATGCGATAGCGTGAATCATATTATTATCAAAAGTCTGAAATACATCTTCCATGTAGCGAACCCCAAGTTTGATATTAATCTCTGGTTGCATCAAGTCACTAACTTGTGGTGCTTGCATCCCCATATCGCGAGCTAGTGCTCGCGCTGTATATGGCATCAATTGCATCAAACCAATTGCACCAACCTTGCTTACTATATCTTTTTGGTAGCGAGATTCTTGTTTAATTAAAGAATGAGCTAGCATCGGATCGATTTTGCGGTTTTTGCTTATTTCATCAGTAATGATATCTGAGTATGGCATTGGGAATGCATAAATGAATTTGATCTCGTTGTAATTTACGGGAGCACTTTTATCAAGTGAAAAATATGCTGTGCTAATTGCTTTAAGGTAATCATCAGCTTGAGCATAAAGCCACATCTTAAAATTTTTGTCGAAGTTTAGAGCTTCTTGGTTTTCATTTTCTAATAAGAAACTATATTCACCAATTTTGCTTAGTTCTAGTACATCAGCTCCATAGAGTTCTGCAACCTTGGCATCTTTATAAACCTCCGGCCAGTCCCAGTCAGGCAGACTGTTAAAGTGATTTGAGCTTGGTAACTTGAACCAATCCTTGTCGCCGTTGATGATTTGTTCTGCTCTATAGCCGTAATAGTCACGTGGATGCTCGATGATTAGATTGTGCAATGCAGTTACGGCATCATCATGTTGATTAAGTTTGTCGTAAGCTTTGGCTGCCCAGAAAGCAACAAAGGGATGAGAATTAGTACTTGGGTAAGTCTTCCAATGCACTTTGAAAATTTCAATTGCACCATGATAATTCTTTCTTTCATATTCTTTCCAAAATACTTGTGACATACTTTCAGCTGCGTAGAAACTCTTGGGATAGTTTTTGTAAACCAGTTGATATGATTCTTTGGTCTTAGTACGCTTGGCTAATTCCCAGAGTATTTTGTCTTTAATCTTTGCTAGTTTATTCTCTAATGCTTGGAGATTGGCTATTGCTTGAGATTTATCTGACAAATCACAAATTAATTCAACTAAACGGGAAGCCTTGTCTAAATCTTTGATTTCAGGGAGTTTTTCAAGTAAAAGAGCTCTTGCTTCTTGTTTGCGATGAAGTTTGGCAAGAGTGTTTGCGTAAGCTTCTAGGTAAAGATCTGGATTATCTAATTCCTTATTAAAAAGTTTAATTGCTTTGTCATAGTCTTCTCTGTTGTAATAACTCAATGCCATGTAATTACTCAGATCATCAAATTCTTTACGTTCCATGGGCTCTAGACTTTGAATTTGATCAGAAATTAAGTAAGCTAAGTTGCCATTCGGGCTTTTAGTTAGGTAGGTTCTAAGACGTGGAAATTTCTTTTCATTTTCTTTTGATAAATTAGCAAGATAGTATTCAGAGCCCAGAGAATAATCAGAATCAGGAAATAAAGTTTGTATCTTTTTAAAGCTCTTACGCGCTTCTACTACTCTATTTTGTCGTGAATATGACTTTGATAATTCATAGAGAAAGCGCGGGTCTTGCGGGAATTTCTTGGCAAGGAAACCTAAATCCTTAACCACAATTCCTTCTAGTCCAATTTGTTCAGCTATCTTGGAACGCATTGATAGACTGAATTTGGTCAAATAATCTTGTTCGATATCGTAGGCGTGCAAAAATGCTAGAACAGGTTCATTAATTATTTGATAAAGCTTGGCAAGTATATAGTTCCTGCGATTTTCTAATAATTTAGGAAGCGTTGGAAGATTTTCTAAGATTGTTATAGCTTCAGTGGTGTCTTGCTTAGAAGTTTGGATGGCATGCCTGATAGCTTCATCATATTCTTGATACTGTGCTTGACTAACTTGTGGGTATTTGAAAATCCCTTGAGTTTCTATATAATAAAGTGCAGCAGAACCAAGAATAATAAAAGCTGCAAGTATGTAACTAAAATACTTGAATTCTTTTTTTTTGAACAACACTTGTATTGAGTGTGAGAATTGCTTTAATCCCTTTTTTTTAGGAGTTTTTTGCTGCGACATGATTAGTATTATCTCATCAATTGCTGTGGGGTCAATGACTGACTTTTAACTTACTGAATTTGCTAGCTGGCCGCACGCCGCATTAATATCATGACCTCTTTCTTTACGTACAGTAACAGTCTTGCCTTTGCAATATTGTCTGAGTACATGAGTAAAATCTGAAATATTTTTAGAGCTAGAACGAGAGAAAGGATCGTTTGTGTTTGTTTGGTTATAAGGAATAAGATTGATATTACAATGAAGGTCTTTAATCAAGTTACCTAGGATCTTAGCTTTTTCAATAGAGTCGTTAACGCCATCAAGTAAGACATACTCAATAGTTACCCGTCTATTAGTTTTGTCGACATAGTCTTTGAGTGCATCAATCACTTCAAAGACTGGCCATTTGCGATTAATAGGCACAAGGAAGTCTCTACCTTCATTGGTTGGATCGTGAAGAGACAAGGCTAAAGTAATTTGCAAGTCTTCTTTGGCTAGTGCGTTGATTTTTGGAATGACACCACTTGTTGAGACAGTGATGCGTCTTGCACCAATCCCAATATCTGCTTGGGTTTTTCTGATGGATTCGAGCACTGCGTCATAGTTATTGAAAGGCTCTCCCTGACCCATGTAGACAATATTGCTAATGCGTTGACTGCTGAGGTTTTGCATAAACAAAATCTGTTCAATGATTTCACTAGAGTTGAGATTCTTTTTGAGACCAAGAGTGCCAGTAGCACAAAAGGGACAAGCAACTGCGCAGCCAACTTGGGAGCTGATACAAGCGCTATAGCGACCAGCCGGAGTATCATAGAAATCATCATCTTCATCGTAATCATCGTTTTCAAAAAACATCAGTACAGATTCAAGCTTCTCACCGTCAGCAGTTTCAAACAAGAATTTCTCAGTGCCATCAGAACTGGTTTCTCTAGTTACCAGTTTGAGTGAACCTATATTGGCTTTAGCAGCAATCAGGTCACGGGCTTTTTGTGAGAGATTCGTCATCTCACTAAAATCACGAACTGATTTTTTATAAATCCATTCGTATATTTGTTTGGCACGAAATTTTTCAAGCCCTAGTTCCTTCATAAAGGATTCTAAGTCTGCTTGATTCATTCCTATTAGGCATTTTTTTGACACAGCTGTCACTTTAACACAAGAGAATGCGTAATGTCGCATTACAAGATAAGTTCAAAAAAACAAGTAGAAGATATCAAGACAGTATAGAATTGTTATTAGATCTGTTGTGAAATAAATTTTACAAGCTGTCGAGACTTTAGATTTTTAGGGAATCCTTCAACACATTATGGTTAAAGCAACTCAGCAATCACTAGTAATGACTAATCAGGCAAAATCTGGCCCATCTTTACAAGCCGTCAAGTCGAGTAATACAGTTAGGTTGAGTGATACAGATCAAGACCATATCAAACAAATTTCTAATCCGCCACAAAGTCAAACGACCAAAACTAATCAACCCAATATTTGTGCAAGATGTTGGCTTTGGATTAAGTCATGGTTTGGCTCATCCAAAACTAATTCTGCAAAGAAGGTTAATGAAGTTAACGAACAGAAAATTAAAGATGAAATGAAAGCAGTTGGAAAGCCATTTGAATCTGTAGTCATTCATGATGGTTTAGTTACTATCAATGATATGGAAGAATTGACCAAGAATTATATTGTAGTTCTCGGAGAAAATGCACAGAGAAAAGGCGGACTTTTTGGTCAAACCTCTGCTCTTCGCCCTTCCCTGAGAATGTTTCCTGAGTCAGTAGTTGGAATCCCTGTTTCAGAGAAACCTACAAAGAGTTATGAGCTTGATGAAGTCAAGGCAGGAGCATTTACTGAAAATAGTCCAGAAGAAATTGATAGAAATTTATTGATGATAGAGCAAGCCATGGATGATGCCATCCAAAGAGCCAAGAAACAAAATAAACAAGTCTTGTTACTTCGCGGAGGTTATGGCACTGGATTTTCGCGTATGCATATTTTCTCACCAGCGACGTTTAAGGGCATGATTGAATTATTCCAAAAGAAATTGGGCGTTACTTACCAATTGGATTCTACCAATGGAACTTATAGTCTTGAATACGCAGATAAAGCTGTCGAGGCTGGAGCAGATACAAAATCAAAATCAAACCTTTGGGCTAATCCTTGGGTAGTAATGAATCATGGCAGAGTTAAGGCGCAAGCAACTGTTGCTGCTTAAGCTCCGCGCAAAAATAATTCTTTGGCGATAATCAATCTTTGGATTTGTGAAGTACCTTCATAGATTTGGTAGATCTTAGCATCGCGCATTAGTTTTTCTACTGGATACTCGCGTGAGTAACCATAGCCACCATAAACCTGGACAGCATTAGTTGCTGATTCCATCGCAGCGTCAGCAGCAAAGGCTTTGGCAAAAGCAGCATACTTAGTATTGCGAGTACCACTATCAATCATTACAGCAGATCTCCAAGTGAGAAGACGAGCAGCTTCAAGTTTCATTGCCATTTCTGCAACCATAAAACTCACGGCTTGATGCATTGCAATCGGCATTCCAAAACTAGTTCTTTCCATTGAATATTGTTTTGCATATTCCATTGAAGCGCGAATGATTCCAACAGCGCCAGCTGCAACACCAGGACGAGTCTTGTCAAAAGCCTTCATTGAGATCTTGAAACCCTCTCCCTCAGCACCTAAGAGGTTGGCTGCTGGGATTTTAACTTCTTCAAAAGTGACAGCGTGAGTAGTGCTTGCGCGCTGACCCATCATGTCTTCTTTCTTTTGTACGGTAACTCCAGGAAGATCAGCAGGTACTACAAAGCAACTAAGTCCATTGTGTCCGGCACTTAGGTCAGTTGAAGCAAGTACATAAAACCACTTGGCATGAGCTGCTCCGGTGATCCATTGTTTGTTACCGGTGATAATATATTCATCGCCAACTTTTTTGGCAGTGGTCTTGGCGTTAGCAACGTCAGATCCGCAACCTGGCTCTGTGACACAGTAAGAAGCGAATTGAAGTTCTTCCATCATTGGAGCCAAAAACTTTTTGTTGATATCGTGATTATCGACAACGAGCAGAGGAGCGGCTGCAAGCATATTTGCATAAAGCGCAGTTGAGATTCCACTACAAGCTGTTGCAAGTTCTTCAGCCATAATTACTTCTTCAGTAATTCCAAGTCCCATGCCACCAACATACTCAGGAAAACCAGGATTCATTAAACCAAGGTCAAAAGCTTTCTTTGCAATCGCCATTGGAAATTTGGCCTCTCGATCGTGCTCTTCGGCCAGGGGCTTGATTTCCTTTTCGGCAAACTCACGAGCTAGTCTTTGCAGGTCTTTTTGAGTGTCGTCTAAGTCAAAACAGATAGTCATATATAGTCATTTACCCACTATTTATGGCTATAGGCAAGGCTAAAATATGCTATTTTTGATTAGCAAGATACATACATACATATTGTTTGCCAAAGTGATAGAGGGTTTGCTAAAATTGTATTAAGACAGCAATTCTTAATGAGAATATTCTCAACTAGCGGACTCTTACGGATGTAGGTCTGGCCAACTATG
>JAQCFG010000017.1 GCA_027618255.1 Cyanobacteriota bacterium | reverse complement strand
TCGACCTTGTCTTAATTATGATTTGGGCAAATGCCTAGGACCTTGTCAGCAATTGATCTCTGGAGAGGATTATGCGGCGATGCTTCGGCAAGTAGAACTACTACTGAAGGGAGACTTCTCTGATTTGCAAGCAATCCTCAAACAAGAGATGCAGCGCTATAGTGACAATCTTGAATACGAAAAAGCTGGCAAAGCACGCGATCGCATCAAAGCACTGGCAACATTTAACGAAAGCCAAAATGTAATTTCAGACGACAAGAATCTGGATCAAGATGTTTTTGCATTGGTGAGAGATGATGATACTGCATGTCTTCAAGTCTTTAAGACTCGCGGGGGGCGTTTGATTAATAGAGATAGTCTGGATTTGGATTGTGCAATGCAAGATCCTGAGTCTGAGCTATATGAATCAGCCTTATTGCAATATTATTCACAAGTGCCAGATGAAGAGCTACCAAGAGAATTAGTAATCAATATAGAGATAGAATCGCCTGATGCTTTTGCTGATTGGTTGACTGAGCGCAAGGGCTCCAAAGTCAAGATCATTAAACCACAACGCGGAGACAAGTTTGCTTTGCTCAAACTCGCCGAGCGCAATGCCCGTTTGATCATGGATAAAACCAAGCTTGAACAGATGGAAGATGCTAGTAAGGATATAAACACCGCTCTTGCAAATCTTGAGCGTGAACTTGATTTGCGCACTCAGCCGCAACGTGTTGAATGTTTTGATATTTCACATATTCAAGGCACCAATGTTGTTGCTTCAATGGTTTGCTTTATTGATGGGCTTCCTGACAAGAATGAATATCGCCGTTTTAAATTAAGTGTTGATCAAAATGATGATTTTGAATCGATGCGTGAAGTCGTTAGACGCCGTTATAAGAGCAAAGAAGCGCTTCCAAACCTGATTATCATTGATGGAGGTAAGGGACAAGTGAACGCCGCTTATGCAGTGATGAAAGATCTTGAGCTTGACTATATTAAGATGGTCGGACTTGCCAAGCGTGATGAGGAGTTGTATTTGCCTGGTGAATCGAGACCAATTATTTTGGATCGCAAATCACCTGAATTATTTTTTGTACAAAGAATTAGAAACGAGGCTCATCGTTTTGCTGTGACTTATCATCGCCGCCTCAGATCCAAGCGTTCTCTTGCTAGTGTGCTGGATTCGATTCCTGGGCTTGGTCCGAAGAAACGGGTTTTATTATTAGACAAGTTTGGTTCATTGGGCAAAATTAAAGATGCTAGTTTAGATGATTTGGCTAGCTTGCCTGGGATTACTGAGGCGCTTGCTAAAAAGATACAGGCAGCTATTTGAGTATAGTAAATCAAGCAAGCCTTCTTTATTCTTGGCAAAGGCTTTATTGGTTTACTATACAAAAGGGTGCACAGACACCCGGGTCAGGTGTCTGTGCTTAGCCATAACGTGGCTTTCGTAAAGTCCTCCTTTATTGATTTGGCTCCTTGCGGAAACCTATTGAGTCTAAGCTATTACTTCTTCTTCAATTTCTTCTTTAATTTCTTCTTCGCTTTCGTCTTCGTCCATGTCAGCAAAGTCTTGAGGATCGACTCCTGTTGCTACAGCTTTTTGGGCATCGAGTTCAGCCTTGATTTTGAGTTCTATCTCGTCAAAGACTAGAGGTGTTGCTTTGAGGGCAATAATAGAGTTGTCTCTTCCTTGACCGATTTTTTCACCGTTGTAGCTATACCATGCACCTGCTTTTTTGACGATATCCATATCGACGGCAGAATCAAAAATAGCTCCGTGAGTATTAATTCCTTGTCCAAAGATGATGTCAAACTCTGCAAGCCTAAATGGAGGTGCAACTTTGTTTTTGACTACTTTAACTTTGACTCTGTTACCGTAACCTTCACCATCTTTTTTGAGGGTTTCGATACGTCTAATATCCATTCTGACACTTGAGTAAAACTTGAGTGCATTACCACCAGAAGTAGTCTCAGGTGAACCAAACATTACACCAATCTTGTATCTAATTTGGTTAATAAAGATGATTGTGGTATTGGTTTTGGCTGCAATTGCTGTTAGTTTACGAAGAGCCTGCGACATAAGGCGAGCTTGAAGACCAGGCAAGGAGTCTCCCATCTCGCCGTCTATCTCTGCTTTAGGAACGAGGGCGGCAACCGAATCGATGACTATTACGTCAACAGCAGCAGAACGAACCAAGTGTTCTGTAATTTCTAGAGCTTGTTCACCAGTATCTGGTTGTGAAACTAAAAGATCATCTGTATTAACTCCAAGAGCTTTAGCATAAACAGGATCAAGTGCATGCTCAGCATCTACTATTGCAGCGATGCCACCTTTCTTTTGGGCTTGAGCACAGATAGACAGAGCAAGAGTGGTTTTACCAGATGATTCTGGTCCGTAAATCTCAATAATTCTCCCTCTTGGAATTCCACCGATACCAAGACAAATATCAAGAGTAATGGCACCTGTTGGAATTACATCTATTTGTATTGGTGGTTTATCACCAAGACGCATCACAGAACCCTTGCCGAAGTTTTTGTCTATCTGCGCTAATGTCGCAGTGAGTGTTTTGAGTTTATCTGTTTTGCTTTGTAATTCTTTATTCATTTCTTTATCCTTTGTTGCCATGCTATTTCTCCTTTATATTTTAGCTTTATCTAACTGGAATTAATTTTGAGCTGCGTTATTGCCGAAGAGTTCTTGATAATAGTTTTCAGTATCTTCCAGCTCATATTGCTTGATTATCTCTATGATTTTCTGGTTTATATTGATTGTTTGGTTGTTCTCGTACTCTCGTAAGCTCATACAAAGATACTAGCACGTACGTAAGGGTTGTGCAAGTACTTTTTGCTTAATTAATTTTAATAAGTCTGATCCTGACCATTGTAATTATTTAATAATTGATGCTTGACATAATACTCATGGCTGGGCTAGTATTGTCATACAGATTAAAGGAGAAAATATGAACACAATCAACCCAGGACATAGAAGAGACAAGACACCAGTAACTACTGGAAATGATGAAGCAGCTCAATTTGCAGATGCAGTAAACAGTGCATTTAGCAGTCCTGCAAAATCAAGTAGTGCACCTTTACCTATACCAGCAGATGATGAAGTAGATGCTCAAGAATGGCTACGTAGACATGCTAAAGATTTGGCTGAGTTCAAAATTGATGGAGAAGATGATAGTCATACCTTAGTTAGATTACCTGAGGTTGAAGTTGAAAGAGCTAAAGTGCAACAGAATGCAATCGCACTTCGTGTTTCACCGACAACATATCGCGCTGCTGAAGCAGCAGTAGCAAATATAAACAATAATAATGGAGTGATTATAGTAAATAAAAAACCTTTAAATGCTAATAGTACAGCAGTTAATACTAATGGGAAGAGAGCACTTGTGAGATCCAATGGTGGTAAGAAAGATGGACCAGTTGAATTAAGGTTGAGAGCAAAAGATTTTATAATGAATGACCCTGTTACAGTAAGTCAAATTAATCGTATTGCTGATACTTATGCTCTTGACGTTAGTGTTGTGGGAGATATCAGATTTACTATTGAAGAGTTAGCTGATAAATATAATTTAAGTCTTGGTGAAGCGGCTGATGCATTAGTTACTTTTAATAAGGTAAGACCAGGACAATTCATGGGATCAAAACGTATGGATATTACAAGAATACCAAGTTTAATTGAAGATTTTAATTTAGAGTCACGAGTAATTCCTAGTACTGTTCAAGATCGTTTAGCAACTGGTCTCGTTGTAGCTCATGAAGCATTTGTACCATTGTTTTTAAGAAGCTTTGTCCAGACTGCAGGAGATACAGAGGAGGGTGCTGATGCTTTGCATCTAGCATTAAGTTCAATTTCTGAAACTATCGAAAAACAACTGCCGATTATTAGTTTAGCTTTGGAAAATAGTTCTATGGTTAAGAGTAAGGCTAGTGTTGGATCTGATGAGGAAGCGCCTACCGGAAGAACTGCAAAAATGACTGCAACTGAAATGTCAGCTTTGTTATTAAACAATTGGTTGAAAGACATAACTGATGGTTCAAGTTTGCAAGATCTTGATACAGCGGTATTAGACATTAATGCAACTTCAATGGATAGATTAAAACGACTCATGGGGCTTGAGAATGCAAAATCTTAACAAACTTGGTTTGGGCATAGCATTAGTTAAGAGATTTCAAGATTCTAGAAATCAAAGAGTGGATATGGAGGGGCTGGGCAAATTTGTTCAGTCCATGATTAAACTCCAATCTCGAACTTTTCATGATGATGGTAGCTACCCAAATAGAACTGCTTTTCAAGAAGTTCAGGAGATTGGTGCTGCTTTGGCAAAACCAGGGTCGTTGGCTAAAGAAGTTCAGACTTTACTTGCTTCACCTGCTGATCAAGCAACAGCAACAGCAGAGCTGTTTCAAGGGATGATTGCCAAATTGAAAGCAAGGGAAGTTACTTCTAATAAGCAGTTAGTTTCAGTTCTTGTTAGTACCGTTAAAAGTCCAGGATTTTTGAATGCGTTCTATAATCAGAGATTGGCTATTGATACAAATGTAAATCGAGCTTTGTCTGGTGAATTTTCTATGGGCTGTGTAGGTGGAGAAAGGTCTGGTATGCAAGAAAAGATCAAGGTATTTAAGAGTGCTAGTTCTGGTGCTTTGAAGTCACAAGACTTGACTGAAATTGATCCACGTTTAACAATTGAAGAGCTAAATAGATATAGTCCAAAGAAAAACGAAGTGGTTTTGGATGATCCAAGTCAAGATAGTACAGAGTCTTCTGCCAAATATGGTTATAGGAGATTTAAAACTCAAAAAGAGGAGACTTTAAATCCAAGCTTGAGAATTATAGGATCGATTGATACCAGAGACTTTGTATATGATACGGCTGATATTGCAGAATTAGAGAAGCTATTGCATGGTGGTAAAGGTGAATCAAAAAAGCTTGGAGTTAGTGGCGGAGCTTCAACAGAGTATAGTTTTGCTATAAAAGACTTCCCGCAGATCATGCGTTTTTATAGTCCAGAGATTAAGGATGCGAATATTGTCTTGGCTATAGATATTAAAACTGACCGAATTCAATTATTAGGTATTGCTCGTACGATCAAAATATAAAGGGAGATTATATAATGGCTGATTCTGCTAATCCTATTAGTGCATTAGGCTTAAATTATAGTCAAGTACAACGATTTAAAAATAATGAAGTCGCTTTCTTTGATTTTATGGATAGTTTATTGAAAACGCAACTGCGTTATTTTGCTCCTGATGCTGTGCCAAACAAGCTTGATGAGGGGCATACTCACTTTCAAACACTTGCGACTTTGAGAAAGGTGTTTCTTGGGGACAAAGAGACTACTAATAAAAAAGAACTGGTAAGAGAATGGCTCAGAGAACTGAGTGTAGACCCAGAATACGCCAATCAAGTTGATTTATTAAGTCTTATTACTGCAATGCAATTAAGAACACAAAAAACGAATCAAGGGATACAACAAACTAAACTTGAACAATTAGAGCAGCATGCTTTAGACGACAACCTTGTTTTATTTAGTCGCAATCTTGAGAAAACAAGGTTGCTTGTTGATATGGGCGGTATTGATTGTGAAGTTAAATTCGGAGCTGATCAAAAATTGACAGTCACTAAATTAAAAGAGCAAACAATGTCAATTGCAGCGTATACAGCACTGGAACCTGAACTTAGTCCTTGGGTTGTTAGTGATAATGCCGATCTTACTCAACAAAAATCTCTCAAGGTCTTAGTGCCCGATGGTAAGCCTGAAGTCTTTTATGATTTGCGTCCAGTAGGCTTTTTGGAAATCAATCGTAACATAGCAAATCGAAGACTTAAGCAAAGGCAGAAAGCAGGCAAAGGATCTATTGCTCCTGGACGATTAAGTCGCAAATTTGTTTTAGATAACGTAGATAGTATTCATACCAACATTATGAGGATTACTAGATACATCACTGGACAATTAATTCTGGCAAAACCCAGAGATAGCAAAGCTACTGAGTTTTATATCGGTGGAACCATTTGCCGTGTCAAGAGAGGCTTGTAGGATGCTTGGTCCTGTTGATGACAATTCTAGGATAAGAGCAAATCAAACATCTGATTTGAATACAGCTAGAGCTCGGCTTGTTGACAAGCCTAGCCACGTTCAAGAGTTGAATTGTTTGTCTGCTGCTGAGCCTGCAGAAATTATAGAGCCCAGTTCGCTTAGTCGAGAATTTGGTGCAAGTCCAAACTTGCCAAAAGCAAAGCTCGCATCGCTTGATCAATATCTTTTGTTGAAATTGAAAGCTACTGATTTACCGGCTTGGGCTAAGCAGCTTTTGACTGAGAGCAAGGGGCAGGTAAGGAAGAAACTTGCCCCCGTACTATCTGATTATTTTAAAGAAACTGGTTTTTTTAATGCTGCTGATTTTATGGTTCTAGAAAGGTTGTTTCATTTTTTGGGGCGTGCTAATGAGACTGATAGACAGAGAGCGAAGGCTTTTGAGTTTTTGACAAAGGCATATCCCGAACTGAATAAAACAAAAACTCAAAATCATACATTGTTACTGCAATTATATTCTATACGCAAACAAAATGATGCATTTGCAATTCCCTATCCAGAGTTCTTGTCTTTACTGGCTAAACATATCGAAGGTTGTGATCTTAACAATTTTGATGCTACTAAGCTTCGTTTTGATCATCCATTGCTTAGTAAGTTATTGGATACAGCTCAAAAATATTTTCTTCTAGCAAGTACTAGCTTTGATACTACAGTGAGAGGAGTCCGAAAGAAGGAGACTTTTCTGTTCCGTTTTAAAAATGATGTTCAAGCAATGAGTGATTTTGACTTGGATGTTGATGCGCTAGAATCAAATGGACCGACCAAAGACGAACCAGTGCCCACCGGCAATAGTTGTTTGCGTTCTTACCTGCGAGGGTACAAAAGGGATTATAAATTATCTGTGGCTCAAGATTTATTTCGCTTGTTGAAAGAGATTAATAGTCACTTAGGCACAGATTATTCAATACAGGGGCAGATGTATCAGATTGAGGACTTAGTAAAAACACTTGAACCGGTAGTTGCCCGTTGTTTGGAGGCTTTGAACAACACTAATGACACTGAATTGGAGATGATTCAAGCTGAAGCAATAAAGGCTACTAGGTCTCCTGCTCAAAAAACACAGTATGCCAAAACAGTTCAATTTGCTCATAACTTAAAGAGAGCTTGCGCTGGAATCATTAGAGAGCTTCAATTATTAAAACCTGAGTTTGCTAATTATGAACAAACACAAAGGTCGTATCAATATCTAGATCCATTGAGTGGTATTCAAGTCGATATTTTACCAACAGCAAAAGAAGACAATGCAATAAACGGTTATAGTGGAGAGTATCTTATTAATTATTTTCAACCTCTTGAACGTTTTAAACTATGCTGTCAAAAGAATAGTAGCCAGATATATACTCAGAATAATCCCAATCTTGCTATTCTTGAAGATCCTAGTGTTGGTTTTGCTTTAGTGTTTTTCATAGATACAGATTCCGCAAAATCCGTTATTGACAATGGGGTTAATATCGCTTCTGCTTTAGTTCAATTTGCAAAGACGCATGGTATTCAGACGATCTTAATTTCAAAAATAAATTCTTCCGCTTCTGGATTTGTCACAAGTAGTGCTCAGTCAGCGATTGAAAAACAACTATTGTTACAAGATCCTAGTTTGTCTGTTATTAAGATGAATCATAACGAACATATAGGGAAAGGAGCTCATCCTTTCGTTAATCACCGTATCGCTGAAGACAAGGAGATACCTTGTAGTAAGTTAGACTTGGCTGGAATGAATGAATCTAGAATTATTGCAGGCTTCCAGATATATAGGGATATCATTAATTATCAAGATTGCCATAAAGCCGAGTTGGAAGTTTTGGCTAAGAAGTTTGACAATACCAAATCGACTCTGCCCTCCATTGATCGTACGAATAGAATGCTTGGGCGAATGATTTCAGAATTGTGTCAATTTCCACTTGTTAAGCCTGATTCTTTGCTTTCATTGCTTCAATTTAATCATGATATAAATTCTTTGGATCAAGCTGAGTCTTTTAGTCCTGAAACCTCTTTATTATTATTTGCCAAATTCTTGACTCTTCGTATTGATGAGCTTGATCAGCCAGGTCTTCGTAAATTATTGGCAGATTTCTTGGATCAATATTTAGATCTAAGGTTAAATAAGGGAGAGCTTTTAGATAATGATTTGCAGCAAAGTGTGATAGTTTTATTACAAAGATTAAGTAAATCATGGCATAGAAATGCTTCTTTTGATTTATCTTTCACGGACGATTTGCGGGATTTGTTTTTGAAATTGATAATGCTTTCAAAGCCTCAGCCCCAATCAGGTTCAGCTCAGGGCACTTCACAGAAGAAAGATACGGTCAAGGTTGCCCCGGCTGTTGATCTTGATACAAAAGAAGCATTGGTTCCTGTATATGAAGGTCAAGGTTTTAGAGTCATTGTTACAAAAAAAGGCAAGAAGTTAACTCCAAGTCTCGTTCATGAGAATTATTTAATGCATTGGGATCCAAGCTGTAGCGTGGTTGAGAAGAAAAGGGCAGAGGGTTTAGTTGTTGCAGAAACAAACAGTGCAAAGATAGAGATGTCAGAGCCGGAAGAAAATGTATCCGTTGATTATGGCAAAATTGCGCCTTGTGGCAAATGTGAAACGCCCAAGATTGCAAATTGGTATCAATATAGGATACACTGAAAAATAGACTTTCTCGCGCCTTATGTGACACGTGCTCTGCACGGTCACAACCTTTTATCAGGGACCCGACTAGAAAAACTTCGTTTTTCAGCGTGTCCTATAAAGAATGACTCTTTACCTAAAATTGGCTTGAAATCTAAGTCTGGTCTCTTAAAACCCTCTCAACAAAGCCGCCGCCGCAACCTTCTCTAAAGCAATAAAGTAAGCCGCCTGCCGAGTTCCAATACCCTTCTCTTCGGAAACTTCAATGACGTCCCAAAATGCTTTGACCATGCGCTTGTCTAGCTCAGCGACAGTAACATCATAATCCCAATAAAACTGTTGTAGGTTTTGTGTCCATTCGAAGTAACTAGTAATCACACCACCTGCGTTACAAAGAATACTTGGAGCAATGAAGACTCCTTTGTTATAAAGAATCTCGTTTGCTTCAGCTGTAGTCGGGCTATTAGCTGCCTCGAGTAAGACGGTTGCCTTGGTTCGCTCTGCAACCTCTTTGGTGATTGCATTTGAAAGAGCTGCTGGGATTAAAACATCACAGTCAACGAAAAGCAAATCATCACGTTTGATAGATTTGCAGCCGGCTAATTTGCTTAGATCATCGGCGTGTTCTTGTTCGGTCTGCTTGGCAGCTTCAACATCAATACCATCCTGATTTTCAATTGCACTAATTGCATTACTGATGCCGACTATCTTAGAACCTAGTTCAGCACTGATTATGCGCACAGCATGGTAACCTACATTACCAAAACCTTGAACAGCAACTCGTAATGATTTAGGATCGATTTTATTGAGCTTGCAATACTCGCGAAGCATTATCGCAACACCGCGCCCGGTAGCTTCAAGCCTTGCGGCGCAACCACCAAGCTCTACTGGTTTGCCTGTGACGACAGCCAGCGGAGAGGTTTCTGAGTGACTCTTGGCGTACTCATCATAGATCCATGACATCACTTGGGGATTGGTGTTGACGTCAGGTGCTGGAATATCAATATGCGGTCCAATATTATTGCCAAGATGAGAAACCAAAGCTTTGGTTAATCTGCGAAGTTCATGTTCTGATAAATCTTTGGGATTGACTGCAATACCACCCTTGGCACCGCCAAATGGAATATCAACAAGCGCAGTTTTCCAGGTCATTAGATTAGCCATGCTACGAATCTCAGCAAGGTCAACATCTTGGTGATAACGCAAGCCGCCCTTGAAAGGACCACGGGCATTGTTGTGTTGTACTCGAAAAGCCTTAACTGGCATTAAGGTTCCGTCATCACGACGCAGTGGAATCTCCATGGTGATTTCGCGCTTGCAAGTATTGAGGTAAGACAATAAAGTATCGTCTATCTTTTTATTCTTATGCATTCCATGTTGGCGATTAAGCAAAAAACAAGTCTGTGCGTTATAACAAGTCTTGCCTCCTGCTGTGTATTCAGGCCATTCTTTTTCTGTCATCTCTTCTTTTATACCCTGATTTGGGCTATCCTTAGATAATAATTCTTGTTTCATTTTCTCAACTCCTTTGTTAAGTAGCTATAATTTTAAAACAGTTCATGAAATTAATACAGTATTTAAAAGAAAAACATGATGATTTAACTAATCGGTCAATTAAACGAGCCCTTGAAGCTGGTGCTTGCACTGTTAATGGCAAGATTGAGCGTTATGCCTCAGTTGAAATCAAGCCTAAAGATAAGGTAGTGTTTCGCAATATTGAGACTAAGGCTAAGCCAAGGCTGGTAATTGAAGATTCTCGAATTATTTACCAAGATGATCAAGTGCTCGTTTATAACAAAGACGCTGGGCACGCAATTATGTCCACCGAAAAATCTAATGAAGCTAATCTCACTCAAGAGCTCAAAAAACTCTATCGCTATATTGAGCCAGTGCATCGTCTCGATAAACAAACAAGTGGACTTTGTCTTTTTGCAAAAGACAAAAAATCATTGACTGAATTGATGCGTCAATTTAAAGATAAAGAAGTCAAGAAACAATATGAAGCTATTGTTGATGGTCACTGGAAATTAGAAGCTAATGGCAGAATAGAAAATGAAATGGAAATGGCGCGCAAGATTGGTGCCATGCAAGTTTGGCAAGTCGCCAAAAGAGCTAGTCATAAATCCAAGAAAGCAATTACAGAATACCAGTTGATAAAGAACTACAAAAAATATGCTCATCTTGCTTTGAATCCTGTTACTGGTAGGACCCATCAATTGCGGGTACATATGGCTCACCTTGGTTATCCGATTGTGGGTGACTCGGTTTACGCTGAATCATTTCGTTCTGGTTTGCTGATTGAGAGACATCTTTTGCATGCAATTAGCCTAGAATTTAGGCAGCCATTAAGCAAACAGCGTATTAAGCTCACTGCACCTAGACCAAAAGAACTACTCGAATTGCTTTAGATTTACAATTAGATCTTTAGTCGGCCACGCTAATAGCCGATATCTCTTAACGTGGAAAGGATATTTTATATTTTGCTTTTATTGTTAGGTTTGAGACGCAAGCTTGTGCTGTGTACAATTGGCTTAGTTTTATTTTTTAATCCATTAAGTGCACAAGCAATTGCTTTTCAGTTGATGGCGTCCAAGTCCGAGCAGCGCTCTGAACTGGTTGGTGAATGGGAAGTCGAGTCTTCAGTCACTTGGTCTGATTGTAAGTATGTTGCTGAAGGTAGTTCAGCTGTCTCTAAGATACGCATCAACGATATCAACGGTAAGCTTTATCCTGAGTGGCAAGCAAATGATTGGCACTTGGTTAGAAATAGAGTAATAGATTTTAATTATGACAACTCTTTACATTGGGAAAGAGAGAGTAAATTGGAAGACGCCGGTGATTACTGGTTTGTAAGGACTATTACCGATTTTAGATTTGATGAAGCTGGAGATTTAGTTGCCAAAGGTCATGTCAAGCAGTACTTGAATGGTGCGTTTGTTGGTGCGTATATGACAGAGTCGAAATTATCGAAAATAAATTACAGCGCATTGGCAGACTAATGTCACTTCTCTGCGGCTACTATAGCTATCGTCCCCAACATTATATCCTTAGTAAAACTCCTGGTGAAACCAAGGCTATAAAGTCCTTGTGATAGTTCTTTTTGTAAAGGCCAAGTCTTGAGTGAATCAGAAAGATATTGATACGCTGCTTTGTCTTGTGCAAAAAGCATACCGATAATTGGGATTATTTTTAATAGAATATTTTTGTAGAGCCAGTCTACCAGAGGGATACTGGGGTGACCAAGATCAAGGCTGACTAGTATGCCGCCAGGTCTAAGTACTCTTTTGATTTCCTCACAAGCTTTGAGTAAATCATTGACATTGCGCAAACCAAAACCGACTGTAACTGCATCAAAGCTATTGTCTTCAAATGGTAGTGAGAGTGCATCTGCTTCGATCATTTGTAACTTGGGTGGTGGTCCCTTGAATTTTTGTTCTAGTTGTTGATATCCCACTTGTAGCATCTGAGCGCAGGAGTCAACCGCGATTACGTCTTTGACTGCTGGATTTGCTATCCATAGCTCAGCTATATCACCAGTGCCAGTGCATAGATCTAATACTTTGGCGTCTTTGCGTTTGATTGCCTTGGCTGCGATTGCGACAGCTTGTTTTTTCCATTGTCTATGCAAAGACAATGTCATCACATCGTTCAATAGATTATATTTGCCGGCTATGCGGCTAAACAAGTTGTGAATAAATTTGGGTTTATCCATCTCTTTATTATAGCTCTAGTCTTCAAGTTTGTTTAAACTGCTGTCTCTACTTGATTCTCAGCCTCTTCTGCTGTTGATTCTGTTGTGCTTGTTGCAGCTTCTTGGCTCTGTGCTTCTGGACTTTTTTCCTTAACATCCTCTTGACCTGGCAGATCACTAAATAAATATTGGGGATCAACAATGCGTCCTTTTACCATTAAAGCTTTTTCAAAGAAATCACAAAGGTAAGACCAAAATTCTAAGAATGATTTACCTTCAGTTGCTAGTAATATTGCAGTAGTCTTAAAGCTTCTATCTATTTTATCAGTAGTAATTTTGCCGAGTATATCATTAATAATTTGTACTTTTTCATCATCTGTTGGATTATCGAGGTTGATTGAAAGTTCATAATCACCCTTCATACTACTGGCAAGAAGTTGTTTGAGTTTAAGATTTTTTTGTAAATCAAGACCAGACGTCGATATCGAACCAAAAAATGCAACAGTAGGCAAGATTGCTAATTCTCTAAGCGTTTTTAAGAATAAACGAAGACCGTTTTGCCCTTCTTCATCAAGATTGGTTTCAAAAATATGTAGTAGATTATCTACGTAGACTAGAGCCGGCTTTGCATTGCTGATAGTACTAATTAACTTATTGAGTTCTGGTATGTTGTAGATCATACGAGCAATGTCGATGTATACCAAGCTTCGATTCTCATTGGCAGCTAGAGCTCTCAATAAATAGAGCTTCTCTCTGTCGCTTGTACCAGTAATTAATTTGATGGTATGAGATATTCTACGTTCCGATTTGTTTGCAGTGGAAAAATCTCTTTCCACAATCACCCTTAGTCGCTTGTATTGTTCTAATAAAGAACTGGCTACAGATTTGGTTTTACGTAATTTCTCTATGACTACGGTATCAGAACTAAATTCAAGGTCTTCGGCTTTAACTTTGGATCTGAAAATAGTCATCTCTTCGTCTGTTACATAGTTCCTTTCTTGTAATGCACTTCTGAAGGCATCTTTCGCAGGTTCTTTGATATTGAGAATATCTAACAATTGTTCATTTTCAAATTTTTCTGTTCTGTCAGCAACTAATCCTGTCAATAAATTCATGTATAGTTCATAAGTTTTTTCTTTGTAACAAGCTTCAAGTAAAAGACCCCAGGTCTCTTTGTGTCCTTTACTAAAGTCTTTGAAGCTATAGAAGAGGTTTTCAAGTACGTCTTCACTCTCTTCATTAATTGCTGGGACTTCATCCTGCAAAAAATACCTTAATACTTTGGGATATACGTAGTCCGAAATATCTTTGTCATTGTGTTCAGCAATAATTTTGATCAATTCTTTCCTAAATACTGCGCTATAACTGCCATTACACAATGTTGCTATTATGCAATCTCTGGTTTCTCTTGGAAGTATTTCCATTTGTTTATAAGTCTTAATGATCTTGATTCTAAAGTTGTCGTAAGTAATTTTGGCAGTATTTCTTTTTTGACTAAAGTATTCTAGTTCTTCTTTTAAAATTTTGGCACCTCTAATTAGGTCTAATCGAATTAATGAAGCAAGAAGTTGTGAGTAGAAAAGTTCAACGGTTTTCAAGGTCCCTAGATGAGACCGAACATTGTCCAAAAATTTACTTAATGTATCAAAACTATCTTGGCGCTTAAATGCGGCAACTGCCATAATGACATCTTTGGCACAAAGCCCTAGTTTTGGTGCAGGACTTTCTAAATAGGTTTGCAATTTTTCATATGCTTTGGCTTTGGTCTCTTCGTTTTGTGAAAGTATCCATCTAATCCATTGTTCAGAGCTTTCATGTTGGTATTTATAAAAAATCTTGTACAAGGGTTGATTTGATGCATTAGCATCATTACTATGTCCTCCACCAAGCTGTGCGTCCAGAGCTTTTTGTATCATCGGAGCATACTGAAAGACTAACCAGGTTACTATTACAATCCCGACTATTTCTATTAAGCTGGTTGTTAAATTTAAGCTATCCATTAGACTCCCTGCGCAAGTTCCGTTTATTTACACTAACGGAACTCGTAGTTCCTACCGTTCCGACCTTTTTTGTGTCGACACCACTAACAAAACTTCGTTTTGAAGTATGTCTAGTCCTCTCATTATTAGAAGCTATCTAGGTCTTCAATATGAGTCGTTCCCTATCAGGTATCATACCCATAGTCTAGGTAAATATAACTATTTTCTTGAGGAAATTACTTAAGCTGCTATTAACCTTGGTGGAATATTAGACCTGTTTCGAAACAAAGTTTCGATGTACAGGTCGCTCAAAAAAAGGTAGCAACCGCGCGGAATGCGCGTGTTGCCATTGGAGATAATTCCGACTTTCAAAACAAGTCTATTGTTGGTCTATGCTGTTTTGTTTGTGTTTGCAAGTACGGGACTTGCCGCTGTACTAGGATTTTGAGCAAGTAAGGCGTTTCTGATTTCGGGAAATGGGATTTCTATATCACCTTGTTTGGTATTGAAGTGACCAGCGTCTTGGACGGTTAAAAAGCTAATTTCGAAGTGATCTTGTAGATTTGGCGGTAATGTCGCTTTGTGAGCTTCTAGAGTTTGTTGTAGTTTCTTTGCTTGTTTTATCGAAACAAGTTTGTCTTTGATGCCGTGAACTATCATAATGCGGAATTTTGTCCATGGCTGTGCTGGCTTTGCAGTAATATTCTTGACTATATTGTCCATTGTTGTACATAGGTTTGCGCCAGTGTCCCATTCGTTTTTGAATAATTTATTAGCGTAACCTCTGAGCATATTTGCAAATGGTCTTAGTGTTGTTTGTGGTAGCTCACTGCAGACGCTATCAAAGTCATTCCAGCCAGAGGCGCAAATAAAGTTGCCACTATTAAAATTGGGGTTCGTAGCACTCAGTTTGGCAAATGCATTTGCCCCAATTGCGCTACCAAGAGAGTGACCTAATAGATTAACTTCTGAATGATTTGCAAATTGTGCTTTAAGCATTTTGATTGCGTCAGCTATTAGCGTTTTGCAGTGGACCGTTGCTTGACCAAAAGTGTCTCCGTATCCGGTGTAATCGCTCATGCTAACGGGGATGCCGTGTCTGACCAAATCTTTAGCTCCATTTGATTTATATAAAGCTGAAGTTCTAATTCCAGAGAGAATTGTCAAAGGAGATGTGATTGCTTTTGCTGGCGTGATGTGAAACTGAGTCAAAGGCGGTCGATTAGCCTCAGTACGAAGAAGTTTGGTTGTAATGTTTAGATCAGGGATATCTTTAAATATCGTTTGTATATGCTTAAGGGTAAGTGCTTCTCTTGCAAAAACTGACCCTGTAAAAAAGCGTTGTTCAAGATTAAAGAAATCTAAAAGTGGACTGGTTGTTGAACGGACGAGGGGGCTAATGGAAGATGCTAATGCTGGTGCTTGGTGTAATAGTTTAACTGCTCTATCGACTGCCTTAGAGTTGCTTAGTCCTGATGTTGCATCCTTGAGTAAACTTGAGAGTACGTTTTTTACGCCACCAAAAAATCCTGGCTGGCTTGGAGCTGTTGGTACCGGCATGTAATGATGCGGAGCTGCTAGTGCTGCACTCGTCATTTGTTTAATTCAGCGCACAACAATAAGTCGTGGCTTATCTGTCCTTTGTCCTAATTAATATAAATTCTAACAGATTTTTTATATTTCTGTGGGTAAATTCCTCAAACCTCACCGATACCCCACCCCGGGCGGGGTATCGAGCTTAAAATAATTTCATTCAAGTCTTGCTTTAGATTGCCGATATACTAAGATGTAGATCAATTATTAAGAATATCTAATTTTCGGACGTTATTTTGTCCCCCATTTGGTGTATATAGAGGACATCGGGGGAAAATGAATGCTTACGGGGATTAGCTTTAATAGTTTTAGTACAGTTTTTGGAAATGCCTATAATCAAACTAACCGGACCTTAGGTCAGGCAATCGAGCGATTGTCTTCAGGCTTGCGGATTAACGGAGCAGCAGATGATGTTGCAAATACAGCTCGAATTCAGTCTTTGACTTCTTCGATTAGAGGTTATGAAGTTGCAGAGCGTAATTTAGGTGATGGTGTTAGTTTAATTCGAACAGCAGAAGCGGGTTTGGGTTCTATACAAACTGAGTTACAGGAGATTCGTTCACTTGCCGTTCAGGCAAACAATGATACTTTGGGCACTGTGGAAAAACAGGCGATTCAAAGTGAAATAGATTCACGTTTGAGTAATATTGATGATATTTCCGGCGGCAGTAGCTTTAATGGAATTAAATTATTAGATGCAAGTGCCGGTACGCTTAATATTCAAACTGGCACTGATTCTGGCGACACAGACTCCATAGATTTGAGTGGTAGTTTTGATTCTGCTTCAGCTAATGCAGCTGGCAATATCAATGAAGGTAATGGCGGCGGGGCTTTAGGGGAAGCATTAAACAATATAGATGTAGTAACAGGCAATCTTGATGACATTATCACAGGACTTGATAATGCCATTGACAATGTCGCCGCTGCACAATCAAGTTTGGGAGCAAAAGAAAACGCTTTTGTTTCTAAGAGTCAGTCCATGAGCGGCAGTAGAGAAGCGGCTTTGGCGACTAGGTCACGATTGCGGGACGCAGATTTTGCAAGAGAGACCAGTATTGCTGTACGAGGATTCATTCTTCGTTCTAGCACAGTTGCAATGAGCAGTCAGCGGCAAGCTAACGCGTCTCTTGCACTAACACTTTTGCCGATGGTGAGATAGGGGCATTCTCTCATCACTGGTGATATGTAGTAAGACTACTTCTGGGGGGGGGAGTAAGGTTTACTAATTCAGACCGATAAAATCCAGAGAGCTGTCTATCCAGGCAGCTCTTTTTTTATGCATGCTGGGAAGTGACTATCTAGCGACTAATCATATCTTCAACAAGCTGCTCCTGCTCCTTCAAGCCAAACTTGTCAAAACCTGCAACTCTTCTTTGCCGATTGATCTCAAATAAAAATATAGCAGCTGTCACTGACAGATTGAGGCTTTGGATCATACCGTTCATTGGGATGGTAACTAAGTTATCACTAAGTTCGATTGCTTCTTGACTCAAGCCGGCATGTTCGTTGCCAAAGACAATTGCGATCTTCTCTTCTGATTTGGCAAAGTTGCTTTGGTAAATTGATTTAGCTTCTGCTTTAAGCACTGTTGCATAGCTCGTATAGCCATCGGTTTTGAGCTGGTCGAAACAAGCTTGAGTGGAATCAAAAATCTTATAATCAACCCATTTGTTTGCGGAGCTTGAAGCGAGTTTGCCCATCTTCTCTGGATTGAATTGTTTTTCGTTTTGGAAAATGATATAGATAGTTTGAATACCAAAACAATCACAGGATCGAATTACCGCTTGTGCATTATGCGGGTCGTGAATGTCTTCAAGCACGACTATGCCTTCTTGTCTTTCGGAGACCACTGCGGTTATTTTGGTTAGGCGCTGTTCTGTGACCATTATTCTATTAGACTTCCTGCGAAAGTTCCCTTTATCTTTACTAACGGAACTAGTGCACCGCACTGTTCCGACCCTTTTTGTGTCGACATCACTAGCAAAACAGGGTTTTGCAGGATGTCTATATTATTTTAGCCTAAATCATAGCAGCGTTAAATACTTTGTATCTTTTATTTATGTATGCTTGGCTTGTTTCAGGGATACTGCGAAGAGGACTAGTCTCTGACAGGCTTTCAAGGAATGTATCGATAACGACATAATCAATTGAGTATTGCTGAACAAAGTCACGAATATAATTGATGTCTGTAGTTGCGTAGAGCTGTGCCAAATTGTCGACTCTTGTTTTAACTTCCTTATAGTAGGTTTGGTGAAAAGGGATATTGGTCTCACTACTTGCTATCACCGAGCGATAAGCAAAGGCAGGTATATTACTTGCTAGTTTGAGCGGGGCTGCGATCATTGATTGCTTTGGTGTAGTTTCCAAGAATTGATGTAACTTACGCTCAGCTTTGCTTAGATGTATCAAATCCTCTCTCCAAAGAGGTGCGATGGCTAGGATCATGACAATAGCTACAATCCAAGTGATGATTGGACGTTTGCTGCAGTCTGATTCTAGTTTAAACAATAATGCACCAATTAGATAAATTGGCACAAGAGGCAAGGTGTATGCAATATATCTATGTGGTAAATAAAGATAGAAGAGATTGAGATACGCAATCACAAAGAGAGAGAGAGAAGCTATCGCGCTTGACCAAAGATAGCTTGGGCTTGTGATTGTTGTTTTAGAGACGTTAAAGAATTTGCGAGAGATGGAATAGAACAAAACTAATGCAGCAATAATTAGAATCAGTATGTATGAGCAGTCCCAAAACTTGATAAAGCCATTTGTGATTAATTCAAGACTAATGCCATTTTGATAAAAACTAAATGGCACTACAAAGACACAGGCTCTGCCATCTAAGTAAAACTCTGGCATCTTCACTGCTTGATCCAGTGTGGTCATTGGACCAAAACCCGGTACTTTGAAATAAATATATCTAAAGTAGAGAATGATTGCTGATACTAGGAAGCTGCCAGTCAAAGCCTTTGTAATGTCTTTGATTTTTTCCTTCAAGAAAAACCTTGTTCTGATTAATTCGATGATAAGGGTTATTAATGAAAGAAAACAAGCAGTCGGGTAAATCAATGCTTGTAAAGCAAAACAAAGAACCATACTCTTCCAGGCTCTTTTTGCAAGGAAGTAGAAAAACATAAAGAACAAGAGATAAAAGAATGCACGAGCTAATCCACCAGCCATATATTTCATTGTCCAAATATAGAGATTGAAAACAAATGAAACCCAAAAAGCATAATTAGATCCAGCATGAATTTCAGAAGCTTTGAAGAGAAAGTAAGTTGTAGCCATGATTAAAATGAATGGCAAGTATTGTGTAAGTAATTTTGGATCAGCAAAAAAACTAAATGATTTATAGATCAAGCCAACTATCGGTGAGATCATGCTCGGTTGAGTAAAGTATGCAGCTATATAATCATTTGCAAAATAACTGGGGTCGAGATATTTTGCCATGCCATAGATTTGATTACGCACATCGTCATTGATGGCATAGGTATCAAAAAATACTCTATGCTCAACAAACAGTGCAAGGCCAAGGCTTATAAGCAAGGAAAAAACTAATCTAGGGTTAAAAGGCACCGGTTTATTATACTGCTTCAGTACATCATTGATTTTATTAGACATCATACAAAACTCCGTTTTGCTGGTGATGCTGAGATAAGAAGATTCTGACTGTGCAGAGCACGTGTTAGAGTAGGGTTGACAAATATGTCAAATAAAAAAACTCAGAAATTTAACCGATGTGTTTATCTTGAGTGTGGCTAATTGATATAGAAATCTCTTGAAAAATATTTTTTTTCATCTTGTACCAATACCGGTTGATCAGATAGTTGGAAGCTCATATGATGTTTTTCATAAGTCGCCAGCACACCAACGCAAACTATTGGCTAATCCTGCCAATCTTCCTCATCAAACACAGATTAATCTTGGAGAAGAGACTTTGGATTTGCTGGTAACTGCTGTTTACGACGAAAATAAAGAATATCTTGGACCCGTGGTAACTTGGTCAGTAGTCACTGATAGATTGGCTCTTGAGAAACGTACTCTCGATAGTAAAGATAGATTGAAAAGTACTGTAATGGGACTTGTTACTGATACGGGAAACGCTTCTGAGCAGCTTGCTAAGTATATTACAGGTGTTGTAACAGCTACTGAAGCAATGGTCTCAAGTATTGCTGAAATTTCTTCAAACACGAAATCAGCAGCGACTATGACAAAAAAAACAGTCCAAGAGGCTGATGCTGTTCGTGTAATTATGACGGATCTAGAGAAATTTAGTAATAGACATCACTAGCAAAACTTTGTTTTGCAGGATGTCTATTCAACAACAAACAATTTCTGCCTTAAAGTCAATTGCAATTACTACAGAGTCAGTTGAATCAATCAATGAAGTTGTTACCTCTATTGCAAGTGCTATTGAAGAGCAAACAGCTGTAACTAATGAGATTGCTCGTAGTATGGAAATGGCTAATGGACAAGTCGTTACTGTAAGTAGCAGTATTGGCCAGATTGGCGAATCTGTCGAAAGTAATATTGCTCAGATGGGTTAATTCTAAAAACGTTATAATTATATTTATAACAGATGAAAAAGACTTTCTTTTACTTATTCTCTCTTGGCTTCATACTTAGCTTACCTAGTTTGGCACAAGGAGCAACGGCACTTGAGCAATATAACTATAATGATAGCAAATGGTTTGCTTCTGATAAAGCCGAAGCTGTTGCTAATGAGATTCTACTAGAGCAGGAACAATTAGATAGCTTAGATCATAATGTGATTGTCAATCAGATTATATTTTTGGCTCGGATTTATAATGCAGACCCACGCAAGCAATATCGTAAATCAATCAACAATGCATTGGATTTGATTCTTGATGATCCTATTGAAACAAGTTGTCTTAGTAATAGGATTTCTATACTGACGAAGATTAATGGAGAAGCTGAATTTGGCTTTCTAGATGAGCTCTATCAGCAGAAGGTAAAAGCAGCTTTTGATCAGGCGATTGATTTTATTCTTCAAACACAGCTAAAAAGAGACGAGCAATATCTAGGTTGGTCCAATCAATGTCAGAAAATTGTTTCCAAGAAGCCGGTGCTTTCTACCAGAGAGACAGTTGAATTAATCAAGATACTTGAATCAATTAATGAACCAGGTAAAGTTCTAATTGCACGTTTGCAAGCAGCCAAGCTGTGGCTTGAAGAATCCACTATTAGTGGCTATTTATGGAATCAAGAAACCGGCAAGCTCATAAAAGATGAAAGCCAAAAACATTTATGGGCAAGGTTCTACCGGGTGAAAAACAATGATCCTGTTTTTATTGATGAGCTTGGTGAGTTGCATTCTAAGCCAACTAAATTAGCATTAGAACAGCGACTCGATCAACAATGGTATGGCAATTGGGCTTGCGGACTTGTTGCTTGCGATGAAAAACCAAATGTTTTGTTTATTGTTTTGGATGATTTAAATGACATGATCAAATTACTTGATCCTTCTGTCTTAACTCAAACACCCCATCTTGATCATTTAGCAACCAAGTCTACTTTGTTTACCCAAGCCTATACCAGTGCTACTCAATGCAATCCTTCTAGATTTTCAGTTCTGACTGGGCTCAATCCTGACAGTCACAAGGTTTATGACAATAACGTTAATAGTCATGAATATGAAAATCAGCAAAAATTCTTGATGGATTATTTTCGAGATTATGGCTATAAAACGATCGGCCTCAAAAAAATATTTCATGGTACTCAGAACATTCCTTGGGTTTGGGACGAATACTATCCACTGGAAGGTAATTCAAGAGAGCCGCCTAACTCTTCTATCGTGCAATGGGGGCATGAAGAAGCAGATATTCGTACTGGCGATACTGAAGCAGCAATAAAAGCTGCTGAAATACTCACAGAAGAGTTTACGGAGCCAACTTTCATGGCAGTTGGTTTTTCTAGCCCACATTTACCTTGGCATTTTCCGAAACAATTCTTTGATCTTTACCCACTCGCTGACATTAAAACACCAGAACAACCCTTCTATGATTTATATGATGTTCCTGAAGCAGGAACTGTTCTTGCTGAATTATTTTTGGCTGGAGCTTGGGAGGGCTATCACGAGAAAATTGTCGAAGCCGGCAAATGGAAAGAAGCTCTTCAAGCCTATATGGCAGGTATTAGCAAGGTTGATGATGATTTAGGTAGGGTTCTTCAAGCCTTATACAATGGACCTAATGCTGCTAATACCATTGTTGTTTTGTGGAGTGATCATGGTTTACATTTGGGCGAAAAAGAACATTGGAAAAAACATGCTCTTTGGGAAAAAACCACTCATGTACCTCTGATGATTGCCAAAGCTGGTCAGAGCAATGGACAAGTCTCTAGCGAGGTTGTGAGCCTCTTGGATATTTATCCAACTTTGATTGATATGGCGAACTTACCGAAGCGTAGTAGTTTACAAGGGATAAGTCTTAAGCCATTAATTGATAAGTCAGCTAAAGCCTGGCCCGGCAAAGCATTAACTACTATGGGGGCAGGGAATTATTCTATCCGAGAAGGTAGCTGGAGATATATTCGATATCAAGATAGATCTGAGGAGCTTTATGATCACAAGTTTGACCCTCATGAATTCTATAATTTATCTCATCTTAAACAGTTAGATCCTATAAAAGCTAAGTTTGTGGAGATGATTCCTATACTTGATTAAGTCCCACAAAAAGTTTGATATCGCTGTTCTTTGTCTCGAGGAGGCAGCATGTAGTAGTCTGCGCCTTCTTGCTTAGTGAAAGGCTTTGCTAGGACTTCATAGAGCTTGTCCATGAGACTGTAGTCTTGGTTGGCTACTGCTGCTTCAATCATTTCTTCAATGATATGATTGCGCGGAATGTACACCGGATTAACTTTGCTCATTTCCTCTGTGATAGTTTTAAGCTCCTTGTTCTCTTCACTAAGAGCCTGGCGCCAATCTTGTATCCATTGATTGAGTTCTGGACTCGCTGTATCAAACAAGGCAATAAATTTGTGGTCATATGATTTATCACTGACCATCTCTGTAAGATAGTGAAAACTCAAAGTGAAATCCGCTCTGTTATTCTGCATTAGAGTCAGTAGGTTTTTGGCAAGGCTATCACCTATTTTGTTTTGGATACCTATTTTGAGCATGAAAGCAAAATCGAGTTCATTGAGAAAACAAACTGCATATTCTTCAAGGATGCGATGGGCTGTTTTGATAGCTTGGTCTTGATCAGGGTCAATCAGTGAAAGGATTGCATTAGCAAAAATGCTAAGATTCCACTGCCCAATCAATCCTTGTTGCCCGTAGGCGTAGCGCCCCATTCGATCAATAGAACTAAAAACAGTGCTTGGATTATAAAAATTCATAAATGCACAAGGTCCGTAGTCTATCGTCTCGCCTGCGATACTGCAGTTGTCTGTGTTCATGACACCATGGATAAAACCAAGTTGCATCCATTCAGAAATTAGCTTGGCTTGGCGTATAGCGACAGCTCTCAATAATTCAGCATAGGGATTCTCAGAATCTACAATCTCTGGATAATGTCTATTAATTACATAATCTGCGAGTATCTTAAGCGATTCAAAATCTCTTCTCTGTATGAAATATTCAAAAGTGCCAACTCTAATATGACTTGAGGCGACTCTTGTGAGAATAGCCCCAGGTAATTGAGTCTCTCGTTGAATTTGATCACCACTACTAATGGCAGCTAGTGCGCGAGTTGTAGGAACACCAAGTGCGTGCATTGCTTCACTGACAATAAACTCACGAATCACTGGTCCTAGCCCAGCTCGCCCGTCTCCGGCTCTAGAGAACTGGGTTTGCCCCGAGCCTTTGAGCTGTAAGTCTCTACGCTTACCATTGATATCTATTATTTCTCCAAGTAGATTAGCTCTACCGTCACCGAGTTGCGGCACGAAGTTACCGAATTGATGACCGGCATAGGCTTGGGCAAGAGGCTGCGAACCCTGAGCAATTTGATTACCAGAGAGTATTGCTATCCCTTGATCGCTTTGTAAATATTGGGGATCGAGACCAAGCTCAGTAGCGAGGCTAGTATTGATTTTGATTAAACTAGGGTTGGAAACGGGACTTGGATTGATTTTTTGATAAAACTGCTTAGGCAAGCTAGCGTAACTATTGTCAAACTCAAACATGACTTTGGCTGACCCACTGGGCTTCTTTGGCTTCTAACTCTGTGTTAAGCTCTTCAAGTTCTTTGGTTAATTTATTAAGTGCTTGGTAGTCACTACTTAGATTTGGGTCTAGTAGCTTTTCGGTTAATTCTTCTTTACCTCTGTGTAAAACTTGAATATCTCTTTCAAGAGCCTTGAGTGCTTTTTGGAATTCTTTGGCTTCTTTCTTCGCTGCTTTTTCTTTGGCTCCTTGTTTGAGTTCTTTGGGAGCTTCTACTGGTATTGTTAGTTTGGCACGAGACTCTGCCAGTAGCTTGTTACGTTTGTTGAGATAGTCTTCGTAATTGCCTTTAAAAACGATTAATCTGCCATGATCAAACTCCCAAATCTGTGTCGCATGGTTATTAATAAAATATCTATCGTGAGAAATGCAGATCACTGTACCCTCATAGGACTTAAGCGCTGCTTCAACAGCCTCCTGGGAAGGTGTGTCTAAGTGGTTTGTAGGCTCATCTAACAAGAGTGTATTAGGACCGCTTACCATTAGTCTTGCCATTGCTAGTCTTGCTTTCTCGCCGCCACTAGTAAGCTCTACCTCTTTAAAGACATCATCTCTTGAAAATAAAAATCTTCCGAGGATTCCACGTATCTCTTTTTCTGGAGTTGGTGGCATTGCGTCTTCAAGTGTTTTGATCACAGTTTTCTTTGGATCAAGAATTTGTAATTGATGTTGCGCATAATAACCAAGTTTGACTTTGCTATCGAATGTCGCATCGCCAGTATCAGGCGTTTCAAGTCCCATCAGTATTTTAAAGAGAGTTGTCTTGCCGCAACCATTGGCTCCAAGTATGAAAACACGTTGAGGCTCTTCTTTAGTCCATTCAAGATCTAGTGAGATATCTTCAAAAAGTTGGTTGCCGCCAAAACCTTTGGAGAGGTTATTAATACTAAGCACATGCCTTGCACTTGGATTTGGGAAGGGAAACTTGAAACTGAGTTTGCGTAACTCTGATGGGGGAGCTTCGACTCGTTCAAGTTTGGTAAGTTGTTTCTCTCTACTTTTAGCTTGAGTAGATTTGCGTGCACTTGCTCTGAACTTATTAATAAAGTCCATTTGCTCAGCTATATGTTTCTCTTGTCTTTTGGCTGCCGAGATCAAATACTCTCTGCGAGCGGCTTTTTGCTCTACGAACTTATCGTAGTTGCCTGGGTAAATAGTTAGTTTGCCTCTTTCAAGTTCTGCAATTTCAGTAACTACTTCATTGAGGAAACGTCTATCATGAGATACAACCAAAATCCCATAAGGGTATGAACGCAAGAATTCTTCTAGCCACTCACAAGCCTCCATGTCGAGGTGATTAGTCGGCTCGTCCATTAAAATAACGTCTGCTTCTTGCAAAAGTACTTTGGCTAAATTGATACGCATTTGCCAGCCACCACTAAATTCTTGTACTTCCCGTTGAAGCTCATCAAGAGTGAATCCTAGACCTAAAATCATCCGACCAATTTTTTCATCTATCTTAGAAGCGTCAAAGCGATCAAGCTTGTCTTGTATCTCACCGAGTCTTACTAAGGCATTGTCAAACTCATCACCGGTAACGACACCGAGTTGTTCACTAAGATAAATCTCTTCTTTTTGCAACTCTTGGACTTCGCGATAAACAGACTTGAGCTCCTGGTCTAGAGTATTGCCTGGAGTGATAGTTGGATTTTGCGTAAGATGTTTGACTTGGATTTTGGAAGCTACTTTGACTTCACCAATTTGAGGAGTGAGCTCAGACATTAGGCATTGAAGCAAAGTGGATTTGCCTGCGCCATTAGCTCCGATTAAACCAATACGGCTTTGCGGTGTAATTCGTAGGCTAACCTCGTCAAGTATTAGACGTTGCCCGAAGTTGATGGAGATTTCGTTTGCTTCTATAAGCATAAGGCTTATTTTATCGCACAGAGCTTGTAAAACAGCCTGAATTGAGCCTATTTGTATTAATATATCTTAAAGAACTCTAATTAGTATCACGATTTTGGGTTCTTGTATAATAATTTGGTGAAAGCGCCCATATTTATTGTTGGTGAAGGAAGGTCAGGGACTACAGCCCTGAGACGCAATCTTGCTGAGCATCCGAATATTTGGGCTGTGCCCAAAGAGAGCTATGTTTTTGTTAAACAATGGCCTCAAGCCAATTCTTATTACCAATCTAAGAACTTAAATGATTTAACTGTGGCACTCGCTATCGGCATGAATCGGGTTGGGCAGAGTCTCAAAAAAAGAGGTTCAGCTCAGTACACCAAGGATGTTTTAACTGGCGGCAAGCTTGATGAAAATATCGAGGAGTTTTTGTCTGAGTTTAGAAACTCAGAAGAATTTAAAGAGATTCAAGATGCAAATCATCTTGAAGTCTTTGATGCAATTTGTCGTTTTAATATCGAGAAGGCAGGTGCAACTCGATTTGTTGAAAAAACTCCTTTTCATCTCTTCTCGCTTGAAGATATATCAGCGAGATACCCAGATGCTCAAGTCATTGGTATCTACCGGGATCCAAGAGCTGTGATACTTTCTTGGATGAAACGCAAAAATAGTTCCAAGAGTCTATTGAGCGCTGCATTTAGTTGGAATCGGGCTGCTCGGGTGATGCTTGCAAAACAACAAGATCGCAATTTTAAGCTGCTCAAATATGAAGATCTAATTTCCCAACCAGAGACAACCTTGAGAGACCTGACGGATTTCTTGGGAGAAGAGTTTTCGCCTGCTTTACTGAAAGAACAAAAAGCCAATAGCTCTTTTGATGAAGATAGAGGCAAGACTGGTTTTAAGGAATCAAGTCTTGATCGTTGGAAAACAATACTTAGTCCAATGCAAATTGCTTTGATAGACTCTGTTTGCGGAAAGTATTACGGTGAACTAGCGATAGAGCCAGCTCTCAACAAAGCTTCAAGCTTCTTGGGTTTGTATTATATTTGGGAGCTTTGCAAATTGAATTTATTGAAGGTCTTGAAGTTGTTGAGACGTGGTAATTAGTCCTTGGGAAGATCACCTGTCTTCTCAAAAGTTTTGATGAATTGGTTTTCATAATAGTCCAAGCGTTGTGCTGGGTCATGATTGAATTCGAGAAAATCCTCACGCCATTTTACCTTCGATTTAAAGCTATACTTTGTATTTCTCTATGTATTGGGGACTATGGCAACTTTACAAAGTTGAGCACAAGCGGGATATAAGCTAACGCGATTAGTGTGCTAATGACAGTGGTGATTGCCACTTTGTCTACATCTAGCTTGAGTTGAGTTGCTATGCTGATTGTATTTGCACCAATAGGCACTAAAGACATTAAGAAGATTACTTGAGTTGCAAGATCATCATAAAAATGAAAATAGTTTTTGTTGAGAAATATAAAACCTACTGCAATACCAGGGATGATTATGAACTTGGCAATATAAGCTAGGGACATGAAGGCAAGATCTAGCTTGAGATTTTTGATTTTGCTTATGCCAAGACCAATCATGATCATTCCAAGTAATGAATAGGCACTGATAAACCTTTCCATCATTGTGTTTATACTCGCCCAGATTGGCTTGAGTAAACTTGTTTCTATATTGCTCGGCAAGTAGTGGATGACTTCATGGTAATAATGATGATTAAAATAGTTTACTGCTATTGCAATCAAACTTGAGTACAATATTGGCAGGGTTAGAGTTTTGTCTAAGCTTTCTTTAAAGCTATATTTGCCACTTGCTGCAACTAAGTATGCAACTGAACACTCATGGATAGCGAGTCCCAGGATTAGCATAACTGAAACACCTAGGGCCTTTTCACCAAGCACCAGCAGTACCAGTGGCAAGCCGTAATAACCTACATTAACCAAGCTGGTACATAGAGAAAGCATCCCGGCTTTTTCTTTACTAAAACCAAGTAGCCTTGCAAGCCAAAAGAAACTCAATGACATGAATGCACCGAGAACTAAGAAATATAATGGATAAGTCAAGGTTTGAGCATTAATATCAGAATCGAGTATACCTTTGAAGGTAACGACTGGTACTACTATATAAAGTAGCAGTGGTGCTATTGACTCACGCTGTACTTCTAAATATTTGCCTGCAATATAGCCAAGCAGAATTATGAAATAGAGAGGCAGGATTTGAAAAAAGAAATCAAAGAATAGATCCATATATTTATTATTCACTTATTTGAGTCATAATGGTCGATTTGATTTTATTGAAATATAATAGACCTGTACATCGAAACAAAGTTGCGATGTACAGGTCGCTCAAAAAAGGTAGCAACCGCGCGGAATGCGCGTGTTGCCTTTGGAAATAATTCCGACAGCCTCCGAGGTTTGAAATAGATGCAAAACTCACAAACACGATGCTCTTGGGCAAACCCCAAAAATCCACTCTACCTCAAGTACCACGATGAGGAATGGGGGCTGCCAGTGCATGACGATAACAAGCTTTTTGAGATGCTAATACTTGAAGGTGCTCAAGCTGGACTTAGTTGGGAGACAGTACTGAATAAGCGCGAGGGCTACAGAAAATCATTCAAGAATTTCGATGTCAAGAAAGTATCCAAGATGACTGACGGTCAGCTTGAGAAACTAATGTTGAATGACAAGATCATTCGCAATCGTCTCAAAATTTTTTCTGCTCGAAAAAATGCAATCGTGTTTCTGGAAATTCAAAAAGAGTTTGGGTCTTTTGATAAATATCTTTGGGCATTTGCACGTGGCAAAATCATTAAAAACAAATGGAAGAGCTTAAAACAAATCCCCGCAAAGAGTCCAGAGAGTGATGCTTTGTCTAAAGACCTCAAAAAACGAGGTATGAGCTTTGTTGGTACCACTATTGTTTATGCTTTTATGCAGGCAATCGGTATGGTGAATGATCATACCGTTGATTGTTTTAGGTATTAGTAGAACCCACAACTCGTGCTTGAATCGCTGGATTGTGATTAAGTGACAAGACTTGCTTCAAGCCACCCAGTGAACCAAAGAATTGACTTGTAACAGCCCTGAGAGGAGCAAAGAGATTTAATTCTTGAGCATAGCTTTTGAAAGCAGCAAGCTCTTGATCTGGGCTTAAGTTCTTGGACTTGAGGAATTGGTGTAAAGCGACCCAGGCACGAGATGAACCAGATACCATAGCTGTTTGGTCAGCCTTGGCGTCAAACTTAGGCACCATCACTGATTTAACCATTCCATCTATACTCTCAGAAGCTAGTGCAGCAAGGTCTTTGGAGAATTCAGATTCTTGGCCTGCTCCTAAAATATTGCCGACAAGGTTTTTGGCAAAGGCAATAAAAAGATTGCCAGTACGAGAAATACCACTTTGGATATTTGCCGTTGTGTCTTTTCCTTCGAGTAGTTTATTCATGACGCTCAACATGAGAGCTTTGGTCAAAATAGTTTCATTTGGTGATTCAAAACTGTGTGACCAAAATTGCTTCAATAGCCTCATGTCTTCTTGTGCTATCTGATTGAGATCTTGAGTTTGCAGTGCTGCCATATATTTAGGCACATGATCTGAAGCTAGTTGAGTAATAGCAGCGAGATCTTTGGGCGATAAGCCAAGTGCATTTAATTTAGAATTGTCAGGTCTCAGTAATTGCCCTGCATAATCTCTGACAGTTGACAGGGTGAGATTCACGTTTGCCAAATCTAAAATGCTCGGTGCTGGAGCAGCAAATGGAGCTGCGGCAGGTAATGCACTTGAACTAGGATTAACCAGATTCATTATTCTTAGATTATAGCATTATAACAACTGGATATGTTGATCCTGCCTGATTAGACGATTAGACTACCCCCATGAAACCACCTAAACTACTAGTACTAGTCTAAATACAAGATAACTGGGCTTAATGCTATAGAAGACTGGGCAATTCATCAAAGGATAATAACTATGAATATCCAGGCGATAGAGCATAAGAAAGCACAATTGGCATCAAAGAATCAAAGCCTTGCAGAACAAGGATTATTACGACAATTATTCACATCGAGTATTCACGGTCAAACAGAGATAAATCTGTCTGATGATATGGCATTTCTGGATAATCAGGAAGCGATAGTTGCGGAAACTGTTCCTGAGTTTCGCACTGCTGCCAGAGCTGCACCACCTCCAAGATTCCAGCTTGCGCAGTTAGTGCATGAACAGAGAATGAGTTTTAGTGAGCCTCGTTTTATGATACCTAGTTTTGCTCAACCTAGTTTTATGATGCCAAGCTTGGTAGAACCAAGTTTGGAAGAAGCTAACCAAAATGAGAGACGTGGTTCAATGCGTAATAGCAGAGCTGTTAGTCAAGCAATTGTAATGGCAGAGCTTATCCAAGAAGAAGAGTTGAGTTCGGGAATTAATACAGAATACCATTACCGAATTCAGGCTGATCAAGTAGATAACCAATTTGTTGATATCGACAAACAAATTGAGGCTCAACGTATAATCTCTATGATTAGAATTGAATCAGAAGCTACTATGTTTGATGAACTGAAAACAATAGTTCAAGAACAAATTAATAATGAAACAAGCACTGATAACTACTATAAATCCAAGTTTGAAAATATGCTCAATGTTTATAAGTCAAGCCTCAAGAGGGTTCAAGCTGGGACAACAGAACATCAAACATTGCTTCAGCTGATTGATTCTGTGAAAATGAAGCTTGGAGAGTATAGTTAGAACTACAGAGCCGAAGGTGGAGATGCCGTGTTTATTACTCAGCTAAGCGTTCTCTAAGCTCATCAACTTTGTACTCCGGAATAAGCCCTTGTAATTTAAATTCAGTTTCTTTCTTTGGTCTTTTGAGTAGATAGTAATGATCATCAAACTCAACAATTACATAGTACATCGTACCCTTGGAGCTGCTATAGGTTTCAAGCATGATTTCACCAGATGGCATTGCCTGCGCTACAAAACGATCAATCTCAAGGCTAGAAGCTTGGTTGCGTCTCTGGTCTCTCGGTATAAAAACTTGAGTTGTTTTGAAATCAAAACTAAATTCTTTGGGCTCATCAGCAAACTCTGCTTCATTTAATTGTTTGACAGTTAATCCATCTCGATCCAGTAATGGTCTGATACTGGGTTCTTTTTTGTTCTTTGCTCGAACTGGCTTCGGAGTCTTAGCAGGCGAGGCCGGTGATTTTGATATAGCTTTGTTCATAAACGGTCTTTGGAGTTATCCATTGTTGGCTACGGCATCCAATTGTACTATAGGGCGCAACTCCCATCAGTGGCTCAAACTGGGTAAAATCTTAGCCTCAAATCCGCCCCAGCAGTGTAAGATTAGACTATGGCTGCAGTTAAGCCCTACTGTCCAGCATTGATTGTCCTCACTTCGAATCAAGCCCAATCCGGCTTGATCAGCAAAGCTGCTCAGACAGCATTGCAAATAACTCAGGATTCAATATTGGAGTTCAATGCTAGCAAAGGCAATAATCCTCTTGCTACTATCAGTAAGCTACCCTTTATTAGAAACTTATCAAAAGATACAACAGCGCTTTTGATTTTCATTGATAAAGTTGTTGCATTGAATGATAAGGGCAAGTATCTTTCTGAGTTTTATAATGGCTTACACGATTGTTTGCAAGAGAAGGTAGCTTGCTTGGCTACAATTGTTCTTGGCACTGGAGTGAAGAACAGTAACGAAGAGAATATCACTCGGCAAATACTTTCTAGCCTATCGACAGTAAGCAAACCAAGCCAGCAGTTTCAACTGAAAGCTGATGGCTCTAATCTACCTAGGCTCTGCCTTGAGGAAGGTACAGCATTTCAAGCTAAACCACAAGCAAGACTCAAGTCTGTTCTTCAACTCTTTGAGCAAGCGATAGGTTCCAATGACAACGGGGGCATATCCGGAGATGCGGCTCCGTGATTTTTTAATATGGAATTGTGGAGATGTGATTTTATTTGCTTATCCTTCCAGCGTCTATTGTCGCGGGAGCCTTAGATACCAAAAGCTTCTGAGCCAGGGAAGCCAAACTGATATAAGGAATAAGATTAGATGCTTTCAGTAATGAGTGTTAACTGAAATTAATCTCCGAAAGCGGATAATATCCTTGATTGTCCTTATTTTTATGACCAAAGCCACTCTGTATATGGTCTAGACTTGCTAGTTTAATTCTTTTTAAGTTATAATGTTGACTATAAAATATTTATTGATACTAAAGTGTTTGTGAATATTGAGGAGAAGCTTTATGAGAACTTTATCAGCTATCGGTAATTCGGCAATAAGACGAGATGATCTTGCTGCAGTCCTTAATGGACGACGAGATTCGGTTGACTTGCGTAAGAGCCAAGAAGCTGAGATTGAACCTCTTCATGCGATACCAAGAACAAGAGAAGTTATTCTAACACCACCAAAAACTCCTGAGCTTCCTTTTGAAGAGAGAGAATTTTCAAGAAGAGGGGTTTTGAAGACGGCTATGGCAGGTGCAGCTATGCTCACTGCTGCAGTCCTTGAACCTTTGTTCAAGATCGCAGAAGCTAATGATAGAGTCCCAGGTGAACATCACTTTACTCCACAAAATATTGCAAAGTTGAAAATAGATACAACTAATGAACTATTAGCTTTGGCAGAAAAACATGGATACCTCCCAACCGAGACACAAAATTCTGAGTTTAGTTATTCTAAGTTTAAAGATGTAGCAGATCGAGCAAGCGTAAGAGATCTTAGACAGTATTTCAGAGCAATTGAGATGCTTCGCAATGATGGCTATTTTGACTCTAATAGAAAGATGGAAGAGGTGCATCAGATTCTTTCTAATACACCGGAGATAGCTCCTCTTAAGAAGCTTTTATTTACAGCATTAGGTGCGAGGAATGATAGTAAAGTTGTTCATGGTATTACGAAGGATGAATTCTTTTCTATGCTGAAAGATCATTTATCTAATAATTATAAGTTCCCATATAACGATGATTCTGTTGGTAAAAGGATGATTGAGAGTTTTGAGAAAGATCTTTCTCAGTTGATTGATTACAGCCTACAGAAACGAGGTCTTTCTGGAGAGTTTCGATCTGTCGCAAAGAAATAACTGTTTACTGAAATGATTGTGAAGCATTAAATTTCTTCATTGCCTGATTGAGCTATTGTATATTTACTGGCATCTGGTTCTTCAACCTCCCTTGCAACTTCCTGATGCACGGGCTGACTTTCCACAGTAACCCCTACATTATTCCCCACGTGATTAATTTGAGTTCCAATTTGAGTCCCAATCTGAACTCCACCATTATAATTATTACCAACTCCACCACCAACTGGATTAGCACCATTCTGTTGCCAAGTTGCAGCGTTATTAATTCCACTAGCACCAGCAGCACTACTTGGTGTGTCTAGGGAGAACCTAGCAGCTGTAGTGTCATTGTCATTGGCAAATTGTTTTTGAAGTGACGCAAAAGACATATCTCTTACGGATTGATTTGCGGAATCGGCTCCGACTGGACCAGATAGTTTTGTGTTTTGGCTGGCAAGAATACGATCAGCTGTTGTCATTGGTACTCTTGATGCCAGGTCTGTGATTGCTGCGTTGTTAGTTGGTGGCGTTCCTGTATTAAGTCCGTTGGCTATATCTTCTAAGCTAGCTGGTTTTTTGGCAAAGGCTTTATCCAGAGCTTTGGCTGTGGTTCTTGCGTCCTCATATTTGCTAGGTGTATTTGCATCTGATTTTTTACTTGGGTCTTCAACTGCTTTGCCTGACTTAGCGACTTCGCCATCTTGCGACTCATCGGTGCTTTCATTGCCATATACTTGGGAGATAGCCGTCTTGGCTCCTCCTGAGTTTGATTTGTTTGCAACATGCCCTGCATTACCAGTATGTCCTGTTTGTGTTGTTAGTTTCATTGTAATCACCCACTAGTAATTAAACTAGGACCTTTGCAGGTATCTTATTTTAAGCAAATCCAAGTTAAGTTTTGGTTATCAAAGCAGCTATTTGGGCTGTTTGGGGGCTTAATCAGCCTCAATAATCACAAGCAAAGTGGGCCGCTCTGTAGTGCACCCATTATACTAAAGATACCTTGCTGAGTTTCAATACCGCTACAATAGAAGGTTTAATCTAAAATCTATCTCAATGCCCAACAGCTTTTTATGACTTAGGTAAGGAAATAAAGGGGAATTAGGTTCTTTTAATAGGTGTTAATTTTAATCAAAATGTGTTTTGTGCGGATACGACGCTGAATCTCGTATTGATATGACAAAATGCTAAAATTTTTGCTGTAGGTCTTATCGTCCTGTATACAATGAAATACAACATATTGTTAATGAGTATAATATCTTTTTTGTTGACCTTCAATTCTGTGTCAGCACTAAAAACGGGAAGCAATAAGGAACTTGATCAAGCTATTCAACATTATCATTCGATACTTACGCTTGCAAAAGCAAATAGATCACCGATTAAAAATAAATCTGTAAAATGCAAACAAGCAGTTAATGACTATGAGAAGTTAGCTTTTGATTTGGAGGATTTTTCTGATAACCTAGCTTTATGCTCTGTAGATTATAAAAATTGTTCTGATCTTGAATTAGATGCCCACCTCCTTGGAGCTTGCGCTGGGAATAATAACTATGATGAAGATTGCTTTGTTGAATATGGTATCGTTCAAATGGAGAGTGCTTCTTGTCCACAATGTAGTTTAACGTCTGATTTAGTCATTTATGTCTATGGAGATTTTGAAGATGCTTATAGGGCAGTTCAATCATATTGTTTTTAAATATAGCCTTACTGTATGAGAGAAGGTCTTTGGATAAGATTCATATACTAGCTACTCGAAACATTGTATTAACCTAGGATAAACGAAGCACCTCAAGTTGATCTAAAATGCAGTGGGAGCTATGAAAAACTGGTAAAATTATCTTCACAATGAATGCTAAGCCCCAAACCATACAGATTTTCTTGCCATTTGGCTCTGCCAGGGACATGAAAATAGCCTCTATTACAACTAGAAATATTGAAGCTATTTATATTCCAAGAAGTAAATTAAATCAATCTAGCCAAAGAGATGAAGTGAATAGTGTTGGCATTTACTTTCTATTGGGAGAATCTGAAGAATCAGCTAAGCCATTAGTATATATTGGTGAAACTGAGAACTGCTATTCACGATTGAAACAACATGATCAGAAGAAGGACTTTTGGAATGCAGCTATAATCATCAGATCCAAAACAAATGATTTTAACAGGGCGCATGTTAGATACTTAGAATATTTTTGCCATAACAAGATTAAACAAATTGATCGTTACCAGGTAGAGAACTCACAAATACCAGTTCAACCACATATTCAAGAGACTACTGAAGCTGAACTAATGGACCATATTGAAACAATCACAATCTTGCTATCAGCACTAGGCTCCCCTGTGTTAGAAGAAACTCACAAAGCTGATTCTGGTTCTGACGCTGCTGAAATGCTTTATTGTACAAGTAAAAATGCTAATGCCTGCGGGAGGTATTTAGAGGATGGATTTATTGTTTATAAAGGATCTAGGATTATAAAAGATACAGTTCCTTCCGGAGAGAGAGCCAAAGAGGCAAGAGATAAATTGTTTAATACAGGTATTTTGGAGAATAGAGATGATGGGTTGTATTTTGCTAGAGATCAAATCTTTAATTCACCTAGTTACGCTAGTAATGTGATTCTTGGAAGATCTTCAAATGGCTGGATTGAGTGGAAAAACTCAGAAGGTAAAACACTTGATGAGTTAAAGAGACAAAATCAAAATACTGATCTAGTAACGGGATAAATTAAATCTTATATTGCTCAAGCTCTTTAAGTAGCACTTTATCAAGTCTTGGAAAATGATAATTTCCTTTTTGCCATGAATTTGACTCTAACACGCTAGGCTTTTTTAGTTTTAGAAAATCTAGTATCTCGTCATGAGGGACCAGATACCAAATAGAATTATCCTCAGAAGAAAAGCCTATAAACAAATCTTTATTCATATACTTTTTATCGATAGTTAGCCTACTTTTAAGTTGAACTTTAATAAAAGAACTTGTACCTTTATAAGTTCTCATTGCAATAAAATCAGCTCCCTCCCAATCATCATCTAGTTTGATCGTGACGTAACCATAGTCTGCAAATACAGCCGAGATTTTTTGGAAGTTGTAGGACTCTTTTTGCTTAGCGTTTAAATTCTCGTATTTGATTTTTTGTTTTATAAATTCGTT